>JAIRNQ010000372.1 GCA_031257955.1 Deltaproteobacteria bacterium
GAAAGGACATTTCTAATGCTTTGTTAAGCGACAAAATTTTCATTATTTACTCAATAAAAAGGAGCCCTTAAAAGCATGAGTAGATGAGTATATTTTTTTATTAGTTACCTTCTTATCAAGACTATTGCGGACATTTCTATAGTTCGATTTATAGATAAAAAGGCATTGGCATGTTTATTGCAAGGTGTTAGTTTTTTGTTGATGGTGCCAAGTATATGTTTACACTACTCGTTTTTGCCAGCTTTCGATAAAGCCTTAGGTTTAGCCCACATTCTGGTATAGGACATTTCTATTGCACTCTTAACCGACAAACCGGACATTTCTATTGCAACGAGGATAGGACATTTCTAATGCAACGCGACAGGAGGTTGGGAGAATTTCCGTGAACGGATACCCTATAAGGATGTAAAAAAGAAGGAACTTCAGTATATGTTTTTTATATATATAGCATCTAAAATGGCATATATATCTCTCTTTTTCGTTATGCTTTGATCATCTATATATGTCCGTTTTCTATAGCTAAACACATATTGATCTGCTTTACAACAAGGCGATAACATTTTATGTTTGCTAATATACATTACTAAACCATTTTTTTTGTTTATCTTATCAATATAATCATGTATTAAAAACATAATTAAATGCTCCTTTTAAATAATTATATCTAAAAAAATAGGGACAAAAATACCATAACAAAGACATAAAATTATGTCAAGGCAAAAAATGCCAATGTATATAGTTAATAGAATTGAGATTAGTGAGTTTGGAAAAGGTGAGGCTTAAAGGTTGGGGAAAAAATGGGATGACAAGAGGCGTATAATCTGCCTTGCCCCGCTTGGCAAAAGACAGGATTTCCGGCAATTTCAGGACAGGTATAGCCGTCTATTATTAGACATTATAAGCTAGCGGGAACAGATGCGTTAACTTGCTACAGCTCGGCTGACAATCGAGCTATCCCGACGCGGAGGACGAAAATCGAGCGCCTTTGCCCAAGGCAAACAGGAGTGTCGGCTTCCGTAATGAGGACGCGCCACGATGGTGAACTGCCGGGAGGAATTTATCGGCGCTTGAAAGAGTTGGTGGTGTCGGGTTTTAGTTGACAAGTAATAGTCATGGTATAATAACTTTGTAGCGGACCTTTGTCTGACGCCAGTCGCTTGATATTTTTTTATCGGCTACCTAAGGTGTTTTACCCTGTCTAATATTGCCCAGCAAAGCGGCGCCAAAGTCTGTTAATCTAAATATGATATACTTGCGTTAAGAAGTGTCATATGAGTAATGTTAATAAGCCAATATCACATAAATGGGAGCCTATAACAGATCTTCCAGCTAATTATCTTTCTTTATCAAGTGCTGATTTTACCGCTAAGGCCAAAGAATGGTTAGCTCTTAAACCATTAATTAAAGATGAAGTATTCTCCAAATTTTTAGATCGAATTAAAAATGAATGGGTTATTGAACTGGGAAACGTCGAGAATATTTATTTTATCAATGATAAGCTTACTGAAACATTAGTAGAGGAAGGTTTATACTCAATCGAGTTGCCCCATCAAGGCAATTCTACTGTAGTCGTAGATCCTCACACTTTTTTTTATAGTCATGAAGAGGTTTTTAACGCTCTTTACGATATGGCTAGAGCAAAAACACAAATTAGTCCATATTTAATACGAGGAATTCATGCTGTACTAACCGAAAATCAAGTTTCCGCGCCTGGAATAGATCCTTTTGGGCGAAAAATAAATATACCATTAGCGAAGGGTATTTTTAAAAAATGGCCAAATAATCCTACAACCGCTAACGGCTCAATTCACCAGTATTGCCCGCCTGAACAGGTAGACTCAGAAATATCAAGATTATTACATTTACATGAAGACCATATAAATAAAAATGTTCCCATAGAAATTGAAGCGGCTTGGTTTCATCATCGATTTATTCAAATTCATCCCTTTCAAGACGGCAACGGGCGAGTAGGTCGAGCTTTAACGGCACTAATTTTTATTAAAAATGGATTATTCCCACCAATAGTGAAGTTAAATGATAAGAAAAAATATTTAATTAATCTTGAATTAGCAGATAAAGATAATTTAAAGCCATTAATTGATTATTTTTCTAATTTAGTTGCATCAAAAATAACAAAATGCATAGAATATATCAAGTAAATTCAAATCTATGATGCGGCTGCAAAAGCTGCAACAGAATTGAGGGTGAGCCCTAACAAGGGCAAGTCTCTCCGGTGTAAGGAGCGGCGAACCGCACTGACTACTAGCTATGGACTGCTCATACTTGACTGTATAGTCAGATATCCCGTGAGGGGGGGTGGTAAAGCGTTAGAGGTGGAATAACCAGGCCAGCCATTGAGCGACGAAATTATTTCATTCCGGGTGCCGACGTTGTATTGATATGCGGAAGGCGATATCGCAAGGCGCATAGGGACCTGGTGGCGTCTGCGACCCTGCGCGTGGTTAGAAATGCTGTCGTTGGAAGCGGCGAGATCTCCCAGCTTCCATTTGGGATGGCCCGCATGGACGGCAGGGCAAGCCAAAAGCGTAAACCCGGTGCCGCGCGGTGGGAGAAGTCGGATATCCACCGTAGTGCCGATGAAGTGGCCGAACTTTCAAAGCTGAACGGAGGCCATGGAGGGAAGGGGGATACAGGAGGTGAACATGCCCAATCTTAACGCTTCGCCTACTCAGGGAGGCGGAAGCCATCCGGATGCTCGGGAGGTAGTAACAAATGGGATGGAACGCATGCGTCATGGGCGATGAGAGATAAGAATCTCAGCATCCTTATCCTAATCAACGCAAACACGTTGGTATCTAACTGAGGAGCCCGGCGCGGGAGAATCGCACGTTCAGTTCGGATGGATGGGAGGAGAAATCCTTCCCTACCCCCATATCAAGCTCGTGAACGCTTACCTAGCGTTTTATGCGGAATACGCTTCAATTTTACCCACCTTATCACCGCTGTCCGAGAAAATAAATGTCCTTGCGAAAATCTTTGGAAACGTGCCTATACCCGGCAAAAACCTCTGGTTTGATTTACCGTCCCCTCTTTGGTCCGATTTTAGCCGTACCGTCAGTCATGGGCGTAGGGGCAAAAGCCTTGGGGGCTGGCGGTGGCCGGCCTGGGGCACAGTGGCCTTAGGCACTGGTGGCCGCTGGCGTAGGGGCGAAAGCCTTGGGGGGTTGGGACTAGGCTTGTGGGCTGTCGTCGGCCGGCCTGGGACCGGCCTTGGTCCGAGTTTTGGCCAACGTTTGGGCTTAGTATCCGTTGCCGTCGGTGGTTAGATCCTCGGGCGGGAGGAGGGAGATCTCCACTTGGTCCACCTTGCGGTCGTCGGAGGCCAGGATTTTGAAGACGTAGTCGGAGAAGATTATTTCCTCGCCGGTGACCGGGACGCGGCTGACCCGGTCGGTCAGGAAGCCGCCCAGGGTCTCGTAGTCGCCCAGGGGCAGAGGCCCGCCCGAGAGTTTGCCGTTAAGTTCGGAGATGGTGGCTTGGCCGGTGGCCAAGAGGACCCCGGGCGAGAGTTCCCTGACGTCCTCGTCCTCCTCCTGGTCGTATTCGTCGTTGATGTCGCCGATGATCTCCTCGATGATGTCTTCCATGGTCACAAGGCCCGCCGTGCCGCCGTACTCGTCCAGGACCACGGCCAGGTGGCTTTTTTTCGACCGGAGCTCGGTGAGGAGATCGCCTATCAGGCGGTTGGCGTGGACGAGGGTAACCGAACGGAGAAACTCGCCGGGGATGGCCGCGTCGGGATCGGCGCCCCATTTTTTGAGTAGATCCTTCACCATCAGAAAGCCGACGATGTGGTCCAGATCGCCCTCGTAAACCGGAAGGCGGGAGTAGCCTTCGCGTTTGACGATTTCGACCACCTCCGAGATGGTGGCCGATTTGTCCACGCCGACGACGGCGATGCGGGGGGTCATGATTTGCTTGGCCACGGTGTCGTCGAACTCAAAGATGCTGTGAATCATCTCCTTGGAGCTCTTGGGCAGGGCCCCGCTTTCGGCGCCGTGGTTGATGAGCTCGTGCATTTCCTCCTCAAGCTCGTCGGGCGAGAGGGGGTTTTTTCGAAGGGATCGCAGCAATCTAGTGAAAAGGCCGGGCTTGGAGCCTTGTTTCGGTAAACCGTCTTCCAAAAGGGGGCACTCCTTGGCTGGGGTGATCGACGGGCCGGCCCCAAAGGAAGTGGGGGACGGCGGGCGGACGCCTGGGACTGGCTTGGCGGCTCAGGGCGGGGAGGAACCGGGCGCTGCCGAGCTAGGTCGGGCTGAGACAAGTCGGGTTGGGATAAGTCGGCCCGGGAAAAGTCGGGCCAAGATTAATCTAGCCAAGTTTGGCGGGAAATCGGGTGTCGTGGTTCGAGTTTTGGGGGTAACCGGAACGGGGGCGGAGAAATCGCGGCCTGGGGGCTTAGGAAGCGGATCGGACTGAACTGGCCAATCGGGCGGAACCGGAGAAGCGGGCGGCGCCAGCGGCGCCCGAGGGGCCCTCTGGACCCGGGCGATGGGGATGTCGGGGGCTTTTCGCGGTTTGGGCCCGGGACTGTGGGGTTCTGGTTCGGGTGGGGGTATCATGGCTTTGGGGAAAAGATCCTTCAAACAATCATTTGGGCAAAAATACCGGGACCGCGGAAACGGCTTGGCTTGGCCATAGCGCGCTGGGCGGGTTAAAAAAACAATGCCGGCGTCCCGGGCGGCTTTGGTTGGCCAAAGCGTCCGGGGGCAGTGGGGTGAAATTGTGTCGGCGCCGAGGGCGGCTTGGCCAAGGCGCCTTGGGGGCGACTTGGCCAGGGCGCCCGGTGGGCTGGCCTCGTTGGTCGACCTCGCTGGGGAGGTTGGTCTGGCCTCGTCAGTCAACCTCGCTGGGGAGGTTGGTTTGCCCGGGGATACGGGAGAGGGTCGGCCCGGTGTATTGGGCCTGAAAATCCAGCGGATCGAGTCCGTAGATGCGGATCTTGCGGATCAAGGTCTCGGGGTTAAGGCCCAGGATGGCCGCCGCCGTTTCGGTGTCGCCGTTGGAGACCGAAAGGCCCTTGCCGATGTAACATCGCTCGGCCTCGCCCAAGAGGGTGTCGCCGGTCACGTTGTCGCCATGGTTAAAGACCTCGGCGGCCAGGCGGATGTGGACCGGCAGGCAGTCCATGACCACGTGCCCGTCGCGGCTAAAGCCGGCCATGGATTCGCACTCGGTCATGAGTTCCTTGATGTTGCCGGGCCAGGGGTAAGCCCGCAGGCACTCGATCACCGACTGGTCCAGGCCGTGGAAGGGCAGGCCCAAAAACTTGGCCGTCCGGGCGCAGTAATGGTGGGCCAGGCTCTCGATGTCGTTTCTGGTCTCCCGGAGCGGGGGCAGGGCCAGGTTTATGCCGGTCAGCCGGAAGTAGAGATCCTCGCGGAAGGTACCGTTTTCGACCATATCTTGGAGATTTGACTGGGACGAGGTAATGAAGCGAATGGAGACCAGCCGGGAGTGCCGGGAATCCATCGGGTAGATAAGGCCTTCCTCGATGGCCATCAAAATGTTTCGTTGGGTGGAGAGGGGGAGGTTTTCGATGTGCCGCAAAAACATGGTCCCGTTGTTGGCCAGGTGCAGAAGGCCCACGATGTTTTCCTCGCCGCCCTCCTGGCCGAAGAGGGCCAGCTCTATCTGGGCCTGGGACATGCCCGAGAGGGTAAGCTCCAGAAAGCGCCCGTTGCGCTTGGGGCTTTGCTGGTGGATGTGTTTGGCCAGGCTCGTCTTGCCGGTCCCCAGTTCCCCGGTTATGAATATGGGCTTGTCGCCCTGGGCCAAGTGGGAGGCGGTGGAAAAGATGACCTTAATCTGGTGATCCCGACCAATCAGGTTGGTGATGGGCTCGGCCACGGCCAAGCGGCGGCCGTCGTCCACTTGCCTTTGCAGGGTAAGGTTTTTCAGAAAGGGGCTGACCGTCATGGCCACGGCCGAGAGGAGTACCAGATCCGATTGCTCAAAGGCCCGGTTTGAGTTTTCCAGGTATAGAAGGCCCATCCGCCCGCCGCCCCCGGAATAGAGCGGGACCAGAAGGCAGGGGTGGTCGGAGAACTCGACGTTGCGGTTGCCGGAGGTAAAGAACAACTCGGTTATGATGTGCGGCCAAAGGGTGGCGTGGCCCATCTCGGTCACCGACCGGTAGGGAACGTTTCCCAAGAGAAGTCGCTTGTCCGGAGGGAAAGACAGAAAAGAGATCTGGTTCAGGGGGCCTGTGTCCCCCGGCCAAAGGATGGAGACCGAGGTGGCCCCCAGGCGGCTCTCCAGAAAATCCAACAGTACCTTGGTCACGGTTTCCGGGACGGCTTGGCAGAGGGCGTGGTTCAGCTCGACCAGATAGGCGGCCTGGGCCTGGCTGACCGAGGAGGCGGCCTCGATGGCCGGAATGCTTAGGATGTGCCTCTGGGATTCGTTGACGGCGTTTAAGATCAAGGCCGCCGGGGCCGGTCCGGTGATAACGTCCAGGTAGGGTTCGAAGATGTAGATTTCCTGGCCGATCTTAACGCAATCAAAAGGCTTTAACGGGAGCTTTTCCGAAATGGGCAGATCGTTTACCAACGTCCCGTTGGTGCTGTTTAGATCCTCTATGAAATAAGTATCGCCCGATAGGGTGATCTCGGCGTGGCGGCGGGAGGCGCTGCGGTCGAAGAGTATCAAGTCGCACTCGGCCGAGCGGCCAAGCATGGCCCGCTCCGGCAGCCTGAACCTAAACCCAAGGCGGTCTTCACGAAAGGCGACGAGTTCAGCCATTAGGCCACCCATATGTGTATATCGATAGTTGGCATGGGATCTGGGAAAAGGCCAAACGGCGCGGGTCTGGGGCCGCGCGGCCAAGGGTTATGCCCTCCGTGGGAAAAAAGTTTTTGCCTTCCGGTAAAAACATGGACCCGAGTCCGCTTTCTGCCGCGGCGGGTATAATTCACGCTTATGAAATATACCATTATCGATGGATTTTTTAAAGCGAGTTAAAGAAAGTTGTCAGGCCTGGCCAGAAAGATACCCCCGGGGCGCATTGGCCCGGCCCGCCCTTTACCCCTAAATCATCGGCAAAATGCCGGCTTTTCATAAATTCCGGCCTCCTGGGGGTCGGCGCCCGCCTGGGCCCGGGCGATGGCGGCAAGGAGCCGGGAAGGGTGGGGCCGGGGTTTGGGCGGGCCGTCGGGGCGGCCGCCGAAAAGGCGCCGGCCTTGGGGCCGGCGGGGAAACCCGGCGGCCCCAAGGCCGCCCAAGGCCCCAAGGCGCCCAATTCTTGACGCCGCCTGGGATAATTCTTGCCGCCAGTTTACTCCTAAAAAAGCCGACTTAGAGAAGGCTGCCAAAGGTTTGGCGAAAAGGCTTGCGGCCGTAAAATTGGTGTTGACATATTCCTGCGTAACCATTATAATTTCGATGGCTTGTACATAAATTGATATCAAATGGCTTTTTACCGTTCAAATTGCGGGTTTTTCTGTTGTCCTTCCAAGTAACTCGGCCTTTTATGCGCCCGATACAGTCACCCACCCAAGGCCGGCTAACCTTTGCGCCCAGCGCGCTAGGCCGTAGGGTCCGTAAACTGGCCTAGCCTCTATCCAAGCCGTTTCCGGCGCTTAACGATTTGGGTATGCGGTCTAGCGGACGTTAACCGTGCCCGACCGGGGGAAATCAAAAACCAATCCCGGCCGGTTTTCATTATGGGTTTGGCCACCGTTTGTTTTTCGTTTTGGCTCTGTCCATCGCGAGGGTTTTGGAGTTATAATTTAGTGCCCATCAGCTCTGAGACATTCCCCATTGGTGGCAAATTGCCCGTTTTGTCAGCCCGGCCCCGGACTGGGTTAAGCCGCTTTTCTTTAGGCTATAATCGGTTTCGGTTGGCCGCTAGCCCCGAGGCCGACTTCCCCGGCGCTTTAGGGCACCTCATTCTGGCCGACGCTATCTCTATGTATAGACTTAATACATATAAAGCACGCTCTCTCTCTCTCTCTCTCTCTCTCTCTCTCTCTCGGCTAACATTTCACGTACTCACTTACTCACTCACTCAAACACACACACACACACACACTCTCTCTCTCTCTCTCTCTCTCTCTCTCTCAGCTAATAGTCCTCCTAAATTAATCAATAATGTTTATTGTTTAGTGTACTTATTTCTATATATGTATACTTATATAATTTTATGCATATATATATTATCTAATAGCAATTTTATTTGTTATAAGTATTCTATTAGACGTATCGATAGATCTATATACAATCCTCCTTAATAGATATATCGTCATAAATACAAATATATATTAACTATTAATTTAACAAAGGATATAAAGATGAAAAAAATTATTTTCTTTCTGGCTATATTATTTGTCATCATTGTTAGCCAGCCCTATGGGACAAATCTTTCTGCCGCCACGATTCGCATAGTCACCGACCAAACCATAGGCGGCAGTTCCCCATACAGTGGCCCATTCTCAGGCGACAGCGTTTACGTTTACGACGAAGCCGCAGTTACGCTTCAAACGAACTGGTCATTTAGCGGATCCCCTATGGCGGACCCATTTTTATACCTTTACGGTGGATCCTCGATGCTTTTATATCAAAATAATAGCATTACTTCTAATTATGGTACTTTAGCTATTGAAGGTGGACCAAATGAATTAGATTCAGGTATTCAAATTAACAATAATGCATCTATAACTTTATCCACTGGTGCTAATGGTATAATACTTGGCACTAATATCCAAACAGGATCTGGTTATGATAATAGAGGATATGGTTATATATCACTTAATAATAATGTAATATCATATATTAATGCTAATAAATATTTTAAGATAAATACAAGTGGATATTTAAATTTAAATATTGGCTCAAATTTGACTATTAGTGCCTTTCAGCCTTGGAGCGGTAACAGTAATATGGATTATGGGTTGTTTCAAGCTGGTACATTTATTGGTTTTGAAGGTTTTGATCCATTTTATACATTTTTAGATGAAAATGGCCAGCCTTTTGTTGTGGATACTAATCGTGACGGCAATCATGCGACTATTATACAAGGTTCAGGCAGCGTACTTACAATTAATGCGGGTAGCGTATATTTTGGTGGGGATTTTTACCTTGACCTCGACATTAATAGTACATTAATCACCTCAGGTAATCTTTATTTGTCCAATAGTAACGAAACATTTATCTTTAGTCAGCTTCAAGCTATGTCAATTCTTTCTTCCGGCGCAAATATTATTTTCCGCGACAGCGTTTACGTACCGTACGAGTTTGTAATTCGCCTTGGCACGGAGTTAATTACGACCAGTAACGCCCCGATAACCGCCCAGTGGTTCGATGCCTACAATTCGTATTTAGATCTTGGCGCCAGCGTCTCCGCCGATGAGATATATTTGGTATCTTCGGACATGATAGTTCGGGAAGACGTCACCATAGCCGCGACGGATAATATTGATCTTGCCGCCATTGATGATAATTTTGATCTTGTCTTGTCGGCCGGAAGCAAATTGGACGCGGGCAATAGGGTAGGCGTTGGGGCGTTGGACGGTAACGTCAGCCGCATAACCGTGCAAGACACGACATCTTCCAACCACGCCGTCATAGAAGCGGAGAGATACTTCGCTATTATGGATGGCGTTCATCTGACCGTAAACGAGGACGACTATCTGGACATTAACCTCGGCGCTGGGTCGTCGGACGCCGACAAAGGCGTTTTCGTCATGGGCGAGATAGAAAACGATTTGCTCGTTGAAAACACTGACAACACGCCGATTGATGCTGCTGCCTTTATCCAACAGGGCTACGTGTTTGGCGGCGAATTGGACATGAGGGCGGGTAGCGTGGTTACAGTGGACGGGCGGGCCTATTTTGGCAAGAACGCTACCGCCTCGGTAGGCCATAACACCTTGACCGTCACCGGGGACGCCTGGTTTAAGGACGGTTCCACTATCAAATTAAGCCGAGACGCCACGAGCAGCGGTAAGGTCGTCGTTGGCGGGATTACCACCATCGAGGCCGGGGCCAAACTCTTGTGGGGGGACATACAGTCCACCGAGGTAAACGCCGGCAACAAAACCGTCCTGACCAGCGGCGGTTTCGCCAACGCCAATGTCTTTACCAACCCAATTTTTAGCTTTCAACAGAGCGGCAACGACATCGTCGTGAAAGACTACCTTGGGGTAGGCAACGTTGTCGAAGACGTGGCCTCGGCCGGCGGGGCCTCGGTTACCGGCAACGAGAGCCGGGCCGTCGCCCTTATAGACGCTTTGATCGGCGGAATCGTTTCGGCCAGCTCCGATTTGGTCAGTAGGTTAATCCAGAACGTCGAGGCCATAAGCGAACTGGCCGAGGCCGGGTCCCCCGGGGCCTTGGTTTCCCTAAAGCAGCTAATCGGCGAGGAACCCCTCCCGTACATAGAAGCCCATCACCAAACCCTCTTAAGGCAAAATAGAGTCGTGGCCAAACGCCGGGACTTTCTGATCGCCTCGGCGGCCGAAACCGCGCCGGCGGCCGGCTACAACGGGGCGGCCAATCGCCTATGGTTCTCCGGATTTGGCAACTACGCCAAGCAAAAGGACGGCGATGAGTTTGGCTACAGGTATTCTTCCACCGGGCTCATTTTTGGCTACGACCGCGAAATCGTCCCGGGCTTCACTTTGGGCGTCAACGGGGCCTTTTCCGTCGGTAACCTGAAAAACAACGACAGATTGGCCGAAACGGACGTCCGCACCGCTAGCTTTGGCCTCTACGGCCTCTACCAATTTGACAACGGCGCCTTCCTGCACGGCAACGTAGGCTTTGGCTGGAGCGACTACGACGCCACTATTTATTTGGGTTACATCAACGCCACCAAAGCAGGCACGTTCAAAAGCCGTAGTTTCAGCGTCGGGCTTGGCGGGGGCTATCGCTTTAACCTGGCCGACAACGTCAGTTTGACCCCTACGATCGACTTTGAGTACGCCCATATCAGGCAAGACGGCTGGCGGGAACGGATCGTCTCCGATCCCAACAACCAGGCAATCGCCAATTGGTTCGGCGACATGAGCAGAAGCTATCTGGACATCGACCTATCCGTCAAGTTGGAGTCGGTTCACCGGCTGGGCTCGGCAATCGTCAAGCCGGAAATCCATGCCGGGGTGATCTTCACGCCCCATTCCAGGAACGACGATCTGCGGGTAGGCTTCACCGGAACCGACGGAACCCTCACCCTGCATGGTTTAGAGCCGGGCCGGACCCGGTTCAAGGGCGGGCTCGGCCTTAAGGCCCAGCTTAACGACAACGTGGACCTTGGCTTTACCTACGAGCTGGAACTGCGCAACGATTACGTGGCCCATTTTGGCCAGCTTGGCCTTGGCATTTCCTTCTAAGCCAACCTTTTGTCGCCGATTGGGCTTCGGTCGGCGCCAACCCACAATCCCCCAAACCGCCCGGCCGGCAAATAAGATCTTGCCGGCCGGGCGTTTTTTTTCGCCCTTGACGTTAAGCCCGGCTTCCGGTCGGGCCCTTGGCCCGGTGGGCGGACTGGGCGGCGGCGGACTGGGCGGCGGCGGGCGCCGCGGCCTCCCGGCCGGCCGCGGGCTTGGCGGCTTCGGGGGTCCGGGAAGGCGGCCCGAGGCGGGTGACGAGATCGGAAGAGCGT
>JAIRNQ010000375.1 GCA_031257955.1 Deltaproteobacteria bacterium
GTCTTTGCCTATGGTCGTGTCCTTATCGATGAAAACGTGCCCCATGATCTCGGTGCCCGGTCCCACGACGACCCTGGGCCCGATTAATGAATAGGGGCCGACAGCGGCCGTGGGGTCGATCTCGGAACTCGGGTCGATTATGGCTGTAGGATGGATGGGCATAGAGGACCTTAGGGCTCCTTTGGCGTCCGGCACGGGGACGGACATCGTTAAACTGTCGCCGCCGACGCGCCTTCCGGGCACCCGGGTCGGCTAAAAAACTGGCCATGAGGTTGGCCGTGGGTCTGGCCGTGGGTCTGGCCGTTAGGCGGGCCTGGGGGCCGGCCGTGGTTCTGGCCGGGAGGCGTACCTGGGGGCCGGCCGTGGGTCTGGCCGGGAGGCGGGCCTGGGGGCCGGCCGTGGGTCTGGCCGACCTCGGTCAGAAAGTGGCCGTCATCACGGCCTCGGCCGTTCTTTGGCCGTCTACGGTAGCCTTGCCGGTGACTTTCCAGAGCCGACCGCCGAAACGAACGAAACTGGCCTGCAAGTCCAAACGGTCGCCCGGGACCACGGGCCGGCGAAACTTAACCTTGTCACAGCTGGCAAAGTAGGCTATGCGCCCGCTCAAGTCGCCGCCTTTTTCCAAATCCTTCACCTCGACCGGGGCCTGGTCCAGATGGAAACGATAGGAGAAAGTCAAAAGCAGCATGGAGGCTTGGGCCATGGCCTCCAGGACCAAGACCCCGGGCATGACCGGCGTTCCGGGAAAATGGCCCCTAAAAAACTCGTCGTTGATGGTCACGTTCTTATACGCGGCCAAGCTTTTCCAGGGCTCCAGGCCCACCACCCCATCGACGAAAAGAAAGGGCGGCCGGTGGGGCAAGGCCTTCATGATTTCGCTTATGCCGTAAAGGATTCGCTGAGGATCTTTGGCTTCGTCGGTGGTCATTCAATACCCCTGGGTGTGTGATGGCCATAACAATTGTGACTAAAATCAATGCCCCCGGACGGCCATGCCGCCCGGCCCCGGTTTGGGCGAACCCGTTGGCCCCTTTGGCGGCTCAGCCCTTGGGCCTTTCGGACGGGCATGCCGCCCGGCCCCGGTTTGGGCGAACCCGTTGGCCCCTTTGGCGGCTCAGCCCTTGGGCCTTTCGGACGGCCATGCCGCCCGGCCCCGGCTTGGGCGAACCCGTTGGCCACCTTGGCGGCTCAGCCCTTGGGCCTTTCGGACGGCCATGCCGCCCGGCCCCGGTTTGGGCGAACCCGTTGGCCCCTTTGGCGGCTCAGCCCTTGGGCCTTTCGGACGGCCGGGGCTCAGCGCCCATGGCCGCCCGGATTTGTTCCCAGCTCTGGCCTTTCAAGAACAGCTTCAGGAAAGCGCGCCATTTGGGCAGATCGTTTTTAACCATGATCTGGGCGGCGTATTCCTCGCGTTGCGGTTTTACCGGCGTCCCGGTCCAGACGTTACGGCCAGCCGGAACTTGGCCCAAAACGCCGCTTTGGCCGGATATTATGGCGTCGGGCCCGACCTTGGCCCCATGGGAGAGGCCGCACTGGCCCAAAAGAAAGGCCCGGTCGCCGACCTGGCTATGGCCGGCCGCCCCGACTTGGGAGACGACCACGCAGTCGGCCCCAATTTGGCAATTATGGCCGATCTGGACCAGATTATCTATTTTCGTGCCCCGCCCGATAACCGTGTCGGCCACCAGCCCCCGGTCGATGGCCGTAAGGGCCCCGATCTCCACGTCGTCGCCAATCACCACCCCGCCCAGGTGAGGGTTCTTAAAGTGGATGAGGCGCCCCGTGGCCGGGCTGGGAACTTGGTTGTAGCCGAAACCGTCTTCGCCTATGACGCTATTGGCATGGATCTGGCAGCGATCGCCCACCCTGACCCCATAACGCAAAACCGCCCCCGGGTGAATGACGCAGTCCCGGCCGACGCTGACGCCGTCGTCCAGAAAAACCCCTGGGCCGATACGGCTGTCCCGACCGACGCTGACGCCGGCCCCAACGTAAGAGTTGGGGCCAAAGGTCACCCCTTCGCCCAAAAGGCACGAGGCCCGGTCTTTAAAGTACGGCTCGTTTACCGCCCAGGGCGGGGAAAAGCCCGGCCCGACCAAGCCCAACACCACGGAAAAAAGAAGCCTGGGTTCGGGAAAGACGACCAAGGTCGGCTCGGTCTTGCCGCCTCGGTCAATGGGCTGCCCAGGGCGCCCCAAGTCTGCCTCCACCTCGGCCAAGAGGTCCGCCGAAAGGACGATGGCGGCCGCGCCCTTGTCCCTGGCCTCCAGGAAAAATTCCTTTTTTATGGCAAAACACAATGCCCCGTCTTGGGCCTCCGAGGCCGAGGAAAGGGCCGAAACGGCGGTCCCCGGGTCACCGCGGATTTCAGCCGGCGTGGGGCCAACCGGACCGCCCAACAGGGCCAGGGTCTCGGACAGCTTAACCGCGGCCTCTTCCACCAGCGACGAGAGAGTTTTTTTGCTGGCGAGTTTAATCATGCGCTTGACCGATCTTCCTTTGGCCTTACAAATACCGCCAATCTGGTCGCCCAGTTTGGCTGCCCGATTGGCCTATAGGCCAAATCGCCAAATTGGTCCGGGCCCTGGCCCGAGCCGGCTCGGCGCGATTTTTTTGGGGTACCAAAAAAGGACGCCACGGAGAAAAAAATATAGTATTAAGATGGCCCCAATCCCGGTAGGCGCTTGATGCGTGCCTTCGGGCGCGGAAAATACGGGGCGATCTCAAACTATATTTTTGTGGGCTTAGGGTGCCCGTTGGACCTATTTGAGTTTTTACTTATCCGACCAACGCAAACCAAGCTCCCGGGTCCGGCTTAGCCGAACCCGGTGGCGAAGCGAGGTGGCGCGTCTTGTCGGTTGGTCTTGGGTGGCGCTTACTTGTCCAGACCCTTGATGACGTCGGCGGTAATGTCGGCCGCCTGGGGGTGAAAGAAAACTCCGCCGTTCTGGACTTCGAACACGTACTGGAGGCCTTTTTGGTTGGCTACCTCCCCCACTACTTTAGTAATCCTTTCCATTAGCGGGATCATGGCCTCTTCGCGGGCCTTTTCCATGTCCACGCCGGCCTTCTGGGCGGCCTCCATGTGGGCGGTGTACTCCCTGGTCAAATCGTCGCGCCTTTTATTGAAAGCGTCTTCGCTCAGGGTCGCGCGGGCCGTCTCGAGGTCTTTTCCTTTCTTTTGGATTTCCTGGGCTTTGGTGTCCAAAGATTTCTTCAGCCCATCATACTTGGTATCCAATTTTTTGGAGGCGTCTTTACCTCTTTTGGAATCTTCCAAGACCTTCTGCAAATAAAAGACGCCGATTTGGCTCTGGGCCTTGACGGCCGGGCAAGCGATAAGCGCGGCCATGAAAATCGCGACCAGCACCGAAGCCACTTTAAACTTAAGCATGAAACCCTCCTAAAAACGGGCGAAACTAAGGTATCCCGGGGCTCTGCCCCGAAGGCGAATCTATCAGAAAAATCCCGTCCCCGGGATTAACGGGCCCTTGGGGATCGCGCGGCCAAGAGCTTAACCGGGATACAATACCACGATGGGTTACAATAAAAAAGAAAATTTTACCGCCTCCGCCCACAAAAATATCAAACCCTCGCGATCCATATATTGGTTGGGTTCAACCGAGTCGATCGATTGGCGCTGGCCCCGGGCCTGAGTCCGGTGGCCAAAGCCAATTAACCGCATAATCGGTCAATTTAAGCGACCGGGAAGCTTAAAAAAGACCTTATAACTAAAATTATAATTTGTCAAGCCCGATCGAAGGTTAAAAAGTTTTTTTCAGATTATAAATTTACGTTAAGATTTGATATCTATTTTTTCATTCATTATTTTAGTTATTTAGTTTTATATTGGCCGATTGGCTAAGCCGTTATATTTTTTGGTGTCCTTTGTGCGCCAAGGAAACAAGCCAAAGCAACATTTCCCAGCCCAAAATGGGCGCCAATAGCTAATCGGCCAAGCCAAACGCTCCCACTTAATGGCCTATAAACGCCGCTCCCACTTTACCGCCGATAATGTTATAATCTTTCAATATATTTGTCCGCGGTATCTTGGGAAGAGCCCAGGAACCGAAGGTAAACCTTTCGGATACCGCCAACCGACGAGAATAACTCCTAGTTAAGGAGGCGGACCCCATGTCAACCGCTCGCGGCCCTTTTAAGCACGGTGGCCATCGATACCGCCGCGATTTGTCACGCCGCTCCTTTGAGGCCGTGGCACTGGTAGCGGCCTTGGCCTTATCGTTAACCCTAATCCTGGCCCCTTCGGCCAGAGCCCAGCAAAATGCCCAGGCGGCGGTCGCCGTGGCCTCGATCAACCCGACCGATTTGAGCTTGGAATCTGACCCCGACGACACGCCCCAACTGGCCAGGTTAAAAGCCGCCCTTAGACTAATGTCGGCCTATAGCCAAGTTCAGATTATTTGCGAGAAGTGCAACCAACCCCAAATCATGAAGACCTTCCACTCGGCCAACGGATCGGTTTTACCCAAGGTCATCGCCGTCTTGAAAGAGGCCGGGGCCATGACCGACGATTGGAAGGAGACGGTCGACAAATACACCAACGAAGCCGTTGAGGCGGCCATGGCCGAAAACGATTGCGCCCAGTTGATGGGCCTTATCAAAAAACACCATTGGACACTTTATCAGGGTAGGTTCGTCAACGATTACAAACTAATCAGCCGAAAATGAACCTACCTAATCGGCGGGCTTGAATGAACCAACCTCGGCGGGCTTGAATGAGCCTACCTAATCGACGGGCTTGCCGGCGGCCACCGCGCTTCCGTGCCCCCGAGACCAAGGCCAGCCAACTGGGGCCTATTGGCCGTCGCGGCAAACATTAGCCCTCAATCCAAGCCGACAAGCCAAAAAATTTTTGCCCTGTTTTGCGAAAAACTTTCCATTATCGTACAATTTTAAACGCGCTCTTGATTTTCCCCACCGTATCGTTATAATCATTTTTATAACGATACGGATAGAAGGGGATTGAGTCTTACTTTCCATCAAAGAGCCTCTTAATCCAGGCGATTTTAGGTGCCAAATAACCATAATGGCGACTTAAATTAAACCCTAAAATTATCGCCGGACCAAAGGTCGAAAGGGGACCATTTCTGGCCGGCTGCCGGTCGGCGGCTGGCCGTTTCTGACCTGGCCCATAGGCGTTTTTGCCAGGACGGCGGCGGCTTTTGGCTCACTTTGGGGCCTTGTTAGATAATCCCTCTTTTGTTATTATGTTTGAGGTGGTCAAAATTGGTTAAATTATAGCCGCCCGATTGGCTTCGGCCAGCCATTCGGCCCAGCGGGTTCTAACCGCCCGCGCCGTCCCAATCATACGACTTTTCGCTAATAGCGTGGACTTTCGCCCTTTCACTTCGGAGCGGGCTAAAACGCGCCCCAATGAACGCATCCATATCTGGAGCTGGAGACGACTCTTATGGCCTACGACAAGAACATGAAAGTTCTGGTAGTGGACGACTTTTCGACGATGAGGCGCATAGTTAAAAATATTTTGCGCCAATTGGGCATCAACAACATCAGCGAAGCCGAGGATGGGGTCAAGGCCATGGCCATCCTGGAGATCGATAAGTTCGATCTAATCATCAGCGACTGGAACATGCCCAATATGACCGGCATTGAGCTTTTGAGGCACGTGCGGGGGTCCGACCATCTAAAGGACATCCCCTTTCTGATGGTCACCGCCGAGGCCCAGCAGGAGAACATTATCGAGGCGGTCAAAGCCAAGGTCAGCAATTACATCGTCAAACCCTTTACCGCCGACACCCTAAACGAGAAGATGGAAAAGATCTTCCCCGATTCACAGGCCAAAGCCCGCTAACCGGGAAGGCTTAGGGCTTAGCCAGATAGGCCGCCCCAACCTATCTGGGTGCCACGCCTAAAGTTTGAGGGAATAGATGGAATTAACAGGGGTCTTGCTCGTCATAGCCACCGTAGTCGTCACGGCTCTGGGCCTGGTGATTGGCAGTTTTTTGAACGTAGTCATTTACCGCTTGCCCAGGGAAGGCTTGGCGGTCTCCAAGCCCAGCCGCTCCTTCTGCCCCGCCTGCCAGAACCAAATCGCCTGGTATGACAACATTCCGGTTTTAAGCTGGGTCATTCTGCGGGGCCATTGCCGCAGCTGTCGGGTACCCATTTCCATCCGCTACCCCCTGGTCGAACTCCTCTCCGGCCTCTTGTCCTTCTTCATCTTCCAAGCCGAAGGCCTTTCCCTCCGCTACGTCTTTTACTTCTACTTCGCCATGTGCCTTACGGCCATAGCCTTTATCGACTTGGAGTTCATGGTTATCCCTGACGTCCTTGTGAAGCCAACTTATTTGGTCGGCTTCATTTCGGCCATAGCCAGTCCCCATCCCAGCCTACCCGGCGCCACCCTCTGGGGTTACCTTTACCAATCGGGTTGGAACGAGCGACTCATCAGCCTGGCCGGCGCCGCCTTGGCCTTCCTGGTCGGGTTTTTAACCCTATGGCTCCTCTCCACCGTCTATAAGCTCCTCAAGGGCCATCGGGGCCTGGGCGAGGGAGATCCGCCCCTCTTGGGCCTAATCGCCCTTTTTCTGGGCCTTCCGTCAATTCTGCCAGTTTTGCTTCTCTCTTCGGTTCTGGGACTTTTATCGGTCGTAATTTTGGTCATCTCCGGTCGCTTCCCCAAGTCCGGCCTGGGCCTGCGGCCCATTCCCTTCGGGCCCTTCCTCTCTCTGGCCGCCCTCATTTGGCTCTTCTGGGGCCAACGCTTTCTCCTCTGGTACCTACCCCCCACCTACTACGGCTAGCCTTGGTCTACCCGGCCAAACCTCTAGCCTATGCGGCTAACCTCAGCCTATCCGGCCAAACCACCCGCTTAAGCGGCTTACCTCGGTCGATCCGATAAATCCCCCATCCCACACGGCTAACCTCAGCCTATCCGAGCAAGCCCCTCCAGTTTGCGCCGCTATTCCAAAGGACCATCGGCAAAACGTTGAAGATGGCACGGTAATTGCTTTATATCTCCCCGGACGCCCTGGGGCGGTCATAATTTCCCATCCGCGCGGCGAGGCTTGGCCGGGCCGTAAAGGGAGGATACCGTGTCGATCAATTCCGTACTGTTTAACACCAATAGTAGCCTCAGGGAACCCGCCCTCCTGAACCTGGACAAAACCAGCAACTACGACAGTCTAGCCAGCTATCTGGCCAGCGAGGAAACCTCGGCCTCGACCATTACCGACAAGGTAGATCTGGCCATGGACAAGGTGGCCGATAAAATCATCACCGAATTGGCGGGCATCACCGCCGAGACCATCGGCGACTACCCGGATCTTGGCGACGACTACGTGGTGGCCATCATCGACGGCGAAGGCGGGCGCGAAGTGCGAGTCTACAGCCGACAGGAAATCATAGAAGCCAGCCAAGGCACCGAAGAGGAAAAGAAAGCCTTGGCCGAACAGCTGGCCAAAGAACCGTTGGTAGCCTACTCCTCGGCCGAGGGCCTTCCGGCCTCCTCCCAAAACGAGGCTTCCCTGGCCTTGGCCGACAAGATCTCCTCCTTTTTAAAAATCAACTCCAAACTCTTGGATAGCTTGGAAAAATATGGCTACAATCCCTTCACGGCCCTAATGAATAACATCGACTGAGGCACCGTCCCAAAAGCCCAACCAGCTTAACCAATTTATAACCAGCCTTTCCGGCCCCGGTCTTACCGGGGCCTTTGGCGTTGGGCCCCTTGCGCCGAGTCGATTCCCTGGGCCCCGGTTCCCGCCGGGGCCTTTCGCGTTGGGGCCTTTCACCGAGTCAATGATTTGGGGCCCAACGTTAGCGGCTTTCAGGGCACCAGTTGGACGTGTCGGTTTGTGGGTCTGGCCACGCATAGTCGATTTCCGTCAAGTCGCGCCTCGATTTTCTCAAGAAAAAGTAAGCGGTCACGGACTATATATCCCGACCTCATACCAACGGTTATCGGCTGTTAATGTCGGAACCCACAATGGCTTCCGTGAATCTGACAAGATTCTTTCAAAGCCCCATCTCTGTCCTTAATGTATAGTGATGAATATAGTTATCTCTATCTAAAGCATATATTATTTTAAGTAAATTCTTATCCTGTATAAAATACTGTTATATTTGTTTAGTAAATAAAATATGTTAGTTAATATATGATATATGCATACTTATAAATTGTAAGAAGAATTATTTTTTGGTTTTGTTAATATATACAAAAATAATTAGTATCCCATCCATTATTTCGCCAACTTTAACTTATTTTTATCAATTAATAATACTTTTAAGCGGAAAAGAAATATTACTTCCATCTAAATCTCCTGGCGGGGCGCCACATTCCGAAAGAGCTGTGTTTGGAACTTATTTACCTAAATTTATTTGAACTTAAACTAATAAATAATAACCCAAACTCAATCAGACGTTTTGTCGCGTTGACGCGTTGAGATATTGACATTTATGTTTAGTATGCTAAACTTGCTAAGACCCTGGCCAACGTTTGAATCGCCCCGGGTCCGCCGCCGGCGGCGGAATTGGCCCTTTTCGCCCTACCTTACCGACCGGTCAGGGGGAGTTCCCCGGGCCAACCGGCGCGAGGGTTTTTGGGCCAAAGGGCCCGCCCAGTAGCACAGGCCGTCCAAATTTGGGACCGTTCTGGCTAAGGGCCATAACGATCCAAGAGCCACATTGGTTTAGTCGCCGGTCGGCTTAAGCTCACCCGCCATGGGACATCTATGAATCCCCCCTATAATAACGTTTTGGAACAACCCACTGCCGGGTATCTGGCCGTGGACGCGCCCGGATCCGGGTTTTTTGAAAGTCTTTCGGTGGCCAAGGGCCGCAAAGCCGCCCTAACCCTAGACGATGGGACCGTTTTTGAAGGCCTTTCGGTCGGGAAGGCCAGCGAGGCCGAAGGCGAGGTCATTTTCATCACGGCCATGAGCGGCTACCAGGAAGTTCTGACCGACCCCTCTTACCACGGGCAAATCGTGGTCTTCACCACCGCCCACGTCGGTAACTACGGCACCAACCCCAGGGTCGACCAGGCGGCGGCCGTTCAGGCGGCCGGGGCCATATTCCACGAGCTCTGGCAGCCCGGGGTCACCCACTGGCTAAACGAAAAAACCTTGCCCGACTACATGGACTTCAACGGCCTGGGCTGCCTTACCGGGGTGGACACCAGGGCCCTGACCTTGCACATCAGGACCTACGGGGCCCGCAACGGTTGGATTGGGCCCATGATCGACCCTGAGGCGGCCAAAGCCAGGGCCCTGAAAGTCATCCCCATGACCGGAAGGGATCTGGCCCTGGAAGTCACTTGCCAAGCCAGATACCAACTGGAGGCCCGGCCGCTCCCGGAAGTGACCGGCCGGCCCATGAAAGTGGCCGTGTTGGACTTTGGCATAAAAAACGCCATCCTCGACAACCTGCGGGCCCAGAACCTGAACCTGACCGTCTGGCCGGCCAATACCGGGGCCGACGATTTTATGGCCGAAAAGCCCGAGGGGCTGTTTTTGGCCAACGGGCCTGGCGATCCCGAGGCTTGCGATTACGCCGTCAAGGCGGTTAAGGCCACCCTGGGGAAGATCCCCATCTTTGGCATTTGTCTGGGCCACCAAATCATGGGCCTGGCCGCCGGCGGCCGGACCTACAAGCTGCCCTTTGGCCACCACGGCCTAAACCATCCGGTCAAAGACTCAAAAACGGGCCGGATTTGGCTCACCTCACAAAACCACGGCTTCTGCGTCGATCCCGACAGCCTTCCGGCCAACGTCACCCCCACCCATATGAACCTCAACGACGACACCCTTGAGGGCCTAGAGTGGCGGGATCTCCCGGCTTTTTCGGTTCAATTCCACCCCGAGGCCTCCCCTGGGCCCCATGACGCCCATGGGCTTTTCAAAAGGTTCAGGGCCTTACTGGAGGCTTTCCATGCCTAGGCGCGACGATCTGAACACGGTCATGATAATCGGGTCCGGGCCCATCATTATCGGCCAGGCCTGCGAGTTCGACTACTCGGCCACCCAGGGTTGTAAGGCTTTGAAGGAAGACGGCTTTCGACTGATACTGTTAAACTCCAACCCGGCCACCATCATGACCGACCCCGACGTGTCCGATCGGACCTACATCGAGCCCATGACCGTGGAAGTGGCCGTCAAGATTATCGAGAAAGAACGCGTCGACGCCATCCTCCCGACCTTGGGCGGCCAGACGGCCCTGAATTTGGCCATGGACCTCTATAAAGCTAAACTCATGACCACTCTTGGGGTTAAGATGATCGGATCCACCCCGGAGGTCATCGAAATCGCCGAAAGCCGCCAAGCCTTCCGCTCGACCATGACCGGGCTGGGATTGGACATACCGGTTAGCGATCTGGCCCAGAGCGTCGAAGAGGCCCTGGCCATCGCCAAACTGACCGGCTTTCCGGCCATCGTCAGGCCCTCCTACACCCTGGGCGGAAACGGCGGCGGGGTGGCCTTTAACTCTGACGAACTTAAGGAACTGGCTTGGCGGGGCTTGGCCGCCTCCCCGGTACATCAAATCCTAGTCGAGGAATCGCTCATCGGCTGGAAGGAGATGGAGCTGGAGATGATCCGGGATCTCGACGATAACGCCATTATCGTTTGCGGTATCGAAAACGTCGATCCCATGGGCGTCCACACCGGCGACTCGGTGACCGTGGCCCCCATCCAAACCCTTACAGACGAAGAATATCAAGCCATGCGGGACGAGGCCCTACGGGTGGCCAGGGCCGTGGGGCTAAACGGCGGCTGCAACATCCAGTTCGCCATAAACCCCAAAACCGGCCGCCGGGTGGTCATCGAGATGAACCCCCGGGTCTCCCGTTCCTCGGCCTTGGCCTCCAAAGCCACCGGCTATCCCATAGCCCGGGTGGCCTCAAAACTCGCCGTCGGTTACACCTTGGGCGAACTGAAGAACGACATTACCGGCAAATCGGCCTGTTTTGAGCCGGCCTTGGATTACTGCGTGGTCAAGGCGCCCCGTTTCAATTTTGAAAAGTTCGCCGGGGCCTCGTCCCTTCTGGGCTTGGAGATGAAGGCCGTGGGCGAGACCATGGCCTTGGGGGGAAATTATCGGGAGGCCCTGCAAAAAGCCTTACGAGGCTTAGAGATTGGACAATCCGGCCTAAGCGGGGCCATTCTGCGGCTGCCCGAAGGCCTTTCTAAAGATGAACGTTTATCCTTAATTAAGGAAAAACTGGTTCTGCCTCTCCCGGAACGGCTGTCTTATGTCCATGAAGGCCTTAAGTTGGGCCTGGATCCGGAACTGGCCGTTAGCCTTACCGGCATGGACCCCTGGTTTATCCGCCAGATCGAACTGATCCTGGAAGCCGAAAGATACGCCGCCGGTCCCTTCGCCGAAAAACTGGCCCAGGGCCTACCGCCCGACCCGGGCGAGTGGCGCTACCTCAAGGCCCAGGGCCTAAGCGACGCCCGACTGGCCGAACTGGCCCGGGAAGCCAAGCCGGATCTGGAAGTGACCGCCGCCTCGCTTTCCTCCCTGCGCGAAAGGGCCGGGGTTATCCCCCACTTCAGGCAAGTTGACACCTGCGCCGGGGAATTCCTGGCCATGACCCCTTACTATTACTCAAGCTACGATTCCCCGGCCGCGCCCGCGCCCGAGCCCGAAACCGAGACAACCACCGGTTCCCGGCCCAAGGTCATGATCTTGGGAGGCGGGCCCAACCGCATCGGCCAAGGCATAGAGTTCGATTACTGCTGCGTAAAAGCCACCCAAGCCTTCAATGACCTGGGTTATCACACCATAATGGTAAACTCCAACCCGGAGACCGTCTCCACCGATTACGACGCGGTGGGCCGGCTTTACTTTGAACCGGTAACCTTGGAAGACGTCCTGGCCATATGCGATCGGGAGAAGCCCGATGGGGTCATCGTTCAGCTGGGCGGCCAAACCCCTCTCAACCTGGCCAAGGCCCTTAAGGAACGCGGGGTTAAGATCTGGGGGACGGATCCGGACTCGATTTTTCAGGCCGAGGATCGCCACGACTGGAACTCGCTGGTCGGGGAGCTTGGCCTCTTGCAACCACCGGGCGGCATGGCCGAGGACGCCGAATCGGCCAAAAACATTGCCGATCGGGTCGGCTACCCGGTCATCGTCAGGCCCTCCTTCGTCCTGGGCGGTAGGGCCATGCGGGTCATCCACGACGAGACCGATCTTTTGTCCTACGTCGATGCCTTCGACGCCTCGGGCTTAAACCTGGGACACGAAAACCCGATACTGGTGGACAAATTCCTCGACCAAGCGACCGAGGTGGACGTCGACGCCGTAGCCGACGACCAACGGGTAGAGATAGCCGCCATTATGGAACACATTGAGCGGGCCGGCATACATTCCGGAGACTCTTGCTGTACCATACCCCCCATTACCTTGACCGAGTCCATACAAAAGCGTATCATCGAACAGACCGAAAAGCTTGGTAAGGCCCTTAAGGTCAAGGGTCTCATGAACATACAATTCGCCGTGACCCGCGACGAGAAGATCTATGTCCTGGAAGCCAACCCCAGGGCCTCCCGGACCACCCCTTTCGTGGCCAAGGCCACCGGAAGGCCGCTCATCCAAGCGGCGGCCCAGGTCATGGCCGGCAAGACCTTAGAGGGCATAGGCTTTAAGGGTAACCCCTGGCCGGACTATTTCGCCGTTAAGGAATCCGTGTTGCCCTGGAACCGCTTCGGCGGCGCCAAGGTGGAATTGGGACCGGAGATGCGTTCCACCGGCGAAGTCATGGGCCTAGACAGCAATTTTGGCTTGGCCTACCTGAAGTCCCAGGTGGCCGCCGGCATGACCTTGCCCCGCTCGGGTATCGTCGTCTTTACCATTTACGACGGCGACAAGGAGGCCATGCTGCCTTTGGCCAAAAAACTCTACGACATGGGTTTTATCTTTCACGCGACCGACGGTACCTGCAAGTCTTTGGAATCCAACGGCATTAAATCGGGCAAATTGGAAAAACTCAAAACCGTTCGGCCCAACATCGTCGACTTCGTCATGGACAATAACGTCCAGCTGGTGGTAAACACTACCGGCGGCGGCAAAAGCGACAAGGACTCGGTAGATATCCGCGCCGAGGCCATTAAACGGGGCATACCCCTCATAACCACCATAGCCGGCTTGGAAGCGGCCGTGAAAGGCCTCCAGGCCCGCCTTCATGACTCGTGGAACACCTTCTCCATCGGCGATTACTACGATCGGCCGCCGCTATCCGGCAAGGTCCTTCTGAACGTCAACGCCGAGGAGAGCGACCAAAAATACCTGGTGCCGTTGGCCAAAGAGCTTTTGGAATTGGGCTTTGAGATCTACGCCACCGAAAAGACCCGTAAAGCCCTGGACGACAAGGGCATAACCTACAAACTGTTGGAGACCATAAGGTCTTCGGCCGGCCTGGCCGGAAGCGACATCAGCCAAGACATCCACTACCTGAAAGAACAGGAAGTCCGCTGGTTGGTAGATCCCGGGCTTAACCGCACCAGTGGCGAAAAGCCCGAGACCCTGAAGAAAGAGTTTAGCAAGGAGGGTATATACTATACCGAAAACGTATCTAAATTAAACGACGAAGTGGAATCGGTAAAAAAACGCATCTTTAAATTTAACGGTACCTCATCTTACGCTTCCTAACGGCTACGAAGATTTTTCAACGCTCTGGTTGTTCGCGAGAACCTAACTCAATCATTACCCAAATTCAATCGACGCCATGACCGCGCTCGCCACCCCCGCGGGCGCTTCGGCCATTGGGGTAAGTATTGCCATGGCCGCTTCCAGGGCCATGGATCGTGGCCCAATCTTGTCTCCTTCTCCCGTCAAACCAAGTCGCCGCCACGGCTTAGGTTGCCATAAACGGCCAAGCCGTTATTTTATCTCCGGCTCGCGGCTAACGAGGCTCGCGACAGCCCCGATCATTTCTTTTTCAGGCTGAAGGCACGCTTTTCGTATGATGGAATATAAATTCGTAGACAATGAGATCCAAATTAAGGATCGTACCAGTGAATTGAGGCTCCTCTTTGAGGTCAGTCAGGCCCTTAACGGGGCCACTTCCGAGATGGCCGACCACCTCGACGAGGCCTTGGCGCTCATGGCCAAATACACGGGCATGATGCGGGGCGGCTTCTACATGATCGCCCCCAACGGAGACACCGTCATCGAAGCCACCTACGGCATGAACAACACCGAGCGCAAGCGGGCCCACTACAAGCCCGGCGAGGGGGTCATCGGTCGGGTCACGGCCACCGGCCAAGCCATGGTCGTCCCCAACGTCTCCAAAGAGCCCCTGTTTTTGAACCGCACCAAGGCCAGGGATCTTAAGCGGGAAGACATTTCTTTCATCTGCGTGCCCATTTTCTTGGACGGCAAAACCATCGGGGCCATCTCGGCCGACAAACTCTTCGCCGACCCGGTGAGAATGGAAGAGGACATGCGCCTCCTTACCATCTTGGCCACGTTGATCGCCAGGGCCGTCGGGGTCAGGCGGGATTTTTCCGCCCGCCACCAGGCCATGCTCGAGGAAAACCGCCGCCTCCAAGCCATACTCAACCACAACTTCAAATTCGGCCAGCTGGTGGGCCAATCCAGGGCCTTGGGGAACATCCTCGAGGAAGTGGCCCAGGTCTCCGCCACCAACGTGACCGTCCTCATCCGGGGCGAGAGCGGCACAGGCAAGGAGATGATCGCCGGGCTCATCCACGCCAACAGCCTAAGATCCGGCCAGCCTTTCATCAAGGTTAACTGCGCCGCCCTGCCGGAAGGCCTGGTCGAGAGCGAACTTTTCGGGCACGAGCGCGGGGCCTTTACCGGGGCCGTTTCCGGCCGCAAGGGCCGCTTTGAGATGGCCCACGGCGGGACCCTTTTCCTGGACGAGGTCGGGGACATGAGCCTGACCACCCAGGCCAAGCTCCTTCGGGTTTTGCAAGAAAAGGAATTCGAGCGGCTGGGCGGGGGCGAGACCATCAAAGTTGACGTCCGTCTGGTGGCCGCCACCAACAGGGATCTAGAAAAGATGGCCGAGGAAGGCCTCTTCAGGATGGACCTTTACTATCGCCTTAGCGTTTTTCCCTTATCCCTTCCGCCCCTCCGGAAGAGGGTCGAGGATATCATGGAGCTGGCCGAGAATTTTGCCAAAAAATTCTCCCCCGACCAAGATAAGCCCATACGCATCTCCAGCGAGGCCTACAAGCTCCTGAGGGCCTACGAGTGGCCCGGCAACATCAGGGAGCTGGAAAACATCGTTGAGCGGGCCGCCGTTCTCTGCGGCCCCGAAGGCCTGATCGAGGCCCGGCATCTGCCCGTTTGGCTCCAAGGCCGCCAGGACGAAAAGGAAACCAAGACCCTCTATGAGGCCGTGGCCGCCCTGGAAAAACGCCTTATCGGCGAAGCCCTTGAGGCCACCGGCGGCCACGTCACCCAGGCCGCCGAACGCCTGGGCCTAACCGAACGCAAGATGAGCCTGCGCATGACCAAATACAACATAGACTTTCGCACCTTCCGGGTTAAGCGCTAAACCCACTCCAGCCCCCAGCCCTGGGCCCCCGGCCGGTGACCTGGGTACCAAACAAAAACCCCAACCAAAGGCGGGGTTTTTTTGTTTGCTCAAGCTATCCTTATCCGGCCCGTCACTATCCCTCCACTTTTCCGTTCGCTTTATTGAGTGAATCCAAAATTAAATATTTACTCATAGTGTAATAACCGATAGCCGCGCTGACCGCCCAGCCGTAAGGCCCGTCCAGTACTCCCATCTTCAAGACCATGGTTTTAAAGACGTTGGCCGCGGCTTTGCCCAAGGCCAAGCCCACCCCGCCGGCCTTACCCTCTTTGGCCGCCCCCTGGGCCCACATCCTGGAGTACCACTCCATCTTGCCCAAAAAATGATCCCAGTCCCGGTAGGTCTGGTGTATCAAGTTCCCGCCCAGGGGCTTGATTTCCAACCCGGTGACGGCTCTTTCGTGGACCGCGCCGACCCACTTAACCTCTCCCTTGGGAAACAACCTGACCACCCAATCCGGGGCCAAATGCCCGAAACGGAATCTCTTCCCGAAAGCGAAGTTTTTTCTCAAAACCTTACCGGCCGCCCCCAGCCCGACCGCTTTCGATCCGTCCACATGGGCCCGGACCGCCTCGACCAATTCGGGCGTGAACCTTTCGTCCGAGTCCAGATAAAACACCCAGTCGGCCTTCGAAACTTCCAGGGCGAAATTTCTCTGGTTGGCGAAATCGTCCAGCTTCCGGCTATAAACCAAAGCCCCGGCCGCCTCGGCCATTTCGACCGTCCCGTCGGTGCTGCCGTCGTCGACGATCACGGCCTGGCCCAGCCCCCGGAAACTGACCAAACAATCGCCCAGATTCTTGGCCTCATTTTTTGTCAAAATTACTATGTCTATGGACTCGCCCAATACCCTTTCCCCTTCCACCCCCGCCTCCGGCGCCGAAGGCGCCACAGGCGCCGATCCGCCAAGAAATCGATCGGTTGGTCTATCGGTCTATGTAAGCCACCATCCCGAGTGTACCATTTTGGCCGGTTTTGGCGAGAGAAACATGTTCCGCCCAGAGTTCGGGTCGCGATAAAAACACGCCAAGGTTCCCCGCCGACCGGGCTTAGCCTTTGGGATGGCCCCAAGATTATCTGGCAGGTACCCTCGACTCTTTCCGGAAAGTTGTGTTTGGCCATTTTGGAAGCCTCTCCGATCTCGTGGCGCCCGCATAGCGGGCGCCATGGAATCATCGAAGAAAGTATGCGCTCACGGGAAGGCGTGGAGGCTTCCTAGGACTCGTCGCCACTATTTTGGATAAACGATCTTACCCCTAATTTAGCTCCAGCAACACTAAATTTAATGGCGACAGAGAAAAATTTGAATATATTGGTGTTTTGCGGATATGTTCAATTTAAAATTTCTTAGGCAAAGGGGGCCGCTCAACAATTCCCCTTCGTTCACCGCTATTAGCCGCAGACCACACTCGGCGAGCGTTTCCATATACAGCTGACATGGAGGTAATCGCGCCCGAAACGGCACATGTCCTTTACGACGATCTGCCCATGGTTACGAAAACTCGGTTGTAATGGGTCTTGTCATAAACGATAAGACCAGAAGGATTAAGGCATGGGAATGCGAGGGAGGACTGGTTGCCAGGCCGGAGGCGACGTCTGGGCCAAGGCCGGACGGGACCAGGAAACCGGCCAATCCGAAAGCGGAAGATGACGAGGGATCTGGGCCGCGGACGGTTTGAACTAAAAGCTACCAGCGACGAGCGAGGTCGTTTTCAAAGTTTGGCCGGGCTGCCTTTTAGGGAGGTGAAATTCAGACTCCCTGGCCCGCTCGTGAACGCTTACAAGAAAAACCAAAATTGCAATTTTCTATAGTCCGACAAATTGGTAAACCTTTAATATATTTACCAAATATCTTAAGCGTTCACCGGACGATCTTGGTTAACCTCCAAGCCTCGGCCATTGGGCGCGACATTTCATAGGGGATTGTGGTCCGTAACCGAACTTGATGTCGTAGGCGCATGATACCTTGCGGGACAATTGGACGATTGGGTTCCCAGCCAGCTACAGGCACCATCCTGGCCTTACTTCGGACCAAAAACCGCCTTAACTTCGGTGCCATGGTCATAAATTGTCATCCCCAGGTAAATAATCTCTTTGGCCTCGCTGCCGATAACTTGGTGATATTTCCTTTTGGTTATATCTTCAAGGGCCGTTT
>JAIRNQ010000027.1 GCA_031257955.1 Deltaproteobacteria bacterium
TACAAGGTCCCAGCCTCCCATCGGCTGCCAGGGGGCCTACCCGGGTCCCAAATATACAAAGCCGCCCTGGTGGTGGGCGGACGCACGAATGTCCTTCTCCAGTTCAAAAAAGAAGATTATTAGGGCTAATTTCCGTCGTTTCGCTCCGTCGCCCTAATAACGTGAAAATCCCCAATACTTAAGGGCCCATCGTTAGGGGATTAAGCGCTTGGCCGAAAGCCTGAAAGCCGCTCGGTTTGCCACCCTTTGTGGCTTGGCGAATGGGCCATCGTTCTCAAGCGATTCCAATCCGTCGCGCGGCCGATCCGTGAACGAATTCAGTTCATATGCGAGACTACTTTAGCCAACATAGAAAGTGAAAAATCCGACCCCAAAATATTTTTGCGGGCCCCACTTTTCCAGCCCAGTTCAAGATAATTCGAGCGAGCTTAAAATTTAATCTATATAATCACACAGTTATCGCCAAACTGGTATCCTCAAATCGCTATCCCCAGACTGTTATCCCCAAGATAGTATCCCCTAACCGTTATCCCCAGACTGTTATCCCCAAGATAGTATCCCCTAACCGTTATCCCCAGACTGTTATCCCCAAGATAGTATCCCCTAACCGTTATCCCCAGACTGTTATCCCCAAGATAGTATCCCTAAACCCCGCGCCCTAACCCTTCCCGCCCGCGATACGGCCTGGCCTATAGGCCTTATCGGTCTCGCCAGGCCCGCCTAGGCGGCCTCGGCGGGGGTGGGGAGTTTCAATCGGGCGAGGACTCGTCGATGGGGATCCCGGACTGGTCCCTGACCCTGATGGCCTTGATGGAGTTGGCCGAGCCGTTTGGGTTAAAGTCGATTATGACCCCTTCCAGGATGGGGTCGGCCGAGGAGGGTTTGAAGCGGTGGAGGCGGCCGGAAATAAACGCGGCTATGGGCTCGTCCGGGATCATGCCGATAACCGAGCCGTGGGGGCCGGTCATGCCAACGTCGGTGATGTAGGCCAAGCCCCCGGGGAAGATTTGGGCGTCGTTGGTCTGGACGTGGGTGTGGGTGCCCAAGAGGGCGCCGAGCTTTCCGTCCAGGTAGAAGCCCAGGGCTTTTTTTTCGCTGGTGGCCTCGGCGTGAAAGTCGATTATGGTGACGGTGGCCCCGGCGGCGGCCATTTCGGCTATCAGGCTCTCGGCCCGGGCGAAGGGGCAGTCTATGGCCGAGTTGACGAAAAGCCGTCCCATGAGATTGCCAAAGCCAACCTTTACGCCGTCGGCGGCTTCCAGGACGATAAAACCCTTGCCCGGACAAGGTTCTGGGTAGTTGGCCGGACGGATCAGGCGAGAGTCTTCGCCTTCCAAGGCCGGCTTGATCTCTTCATGCTTGAAGGTATGGTTGCCGCCGGAGAGAGCGGCCAGGCCAGCGTTTAAAAGTTGCCGGGCGCTTTTGACGCTCAGACCCACGCCCCCGGCGGCATTCTCGGCGTTGGCCAGGGCCAGATCGATTTTTTCCGTCTCGATTAGCATGGGGAGAACGTTCCTAGCCAGCGCTCGCCCGGCCTTGGAAAAGACGTCACCCAAAAATAAAACTCTGGTCATAAGGCTCCTGGCCCCCGCGCCGGACGGGGCGCGGTTTTAAGGTTGGAAGGAAGGCTACGTTGGCCCGGGGGCCGGGGCCCCCGGGGCGACAAAACGGGTCAAAAGCCCGTAAGGGCAGGAGGCCTCCCGCTAAGGGGCGGACTTTCGGCCCCCGGCCAGGGAGGCCAGGATGCCGGCAAGGCAGATTGGGGCGGAGATCCAGAAGAGGATCTTGCAGGCCCGGATCAACTCTGGAGACTTTTCCGCCGTGACCACCCCGGCCCCGATGACCAGCCCTAAAACCAAGGTGGTTAGGGCCATACTGGAGATTTGTCCGCAGAGCCTGGTAACCGTGATCACCCCGGAGGCTTGGCCCAGCCGCTTGGGCGGGACGGCGCTCATGATGGCGTTGGTATTGGGGGCCGAAAAAAAGGCGAAGCCTATACCGGTCATGGCCATGGTCACCAGAAGTAAGACGTCCGGGGTTACGTCCGACAAGGAAATGGCGAAGATCAAAATGGCCACCATGATCACGGCCAAGCCCCTGGAAGCCAGTTTCCAGGGGGGCATGGAGTCGGAAAGCTTTCCCGAAAGGGGCGTCAAAAGCGCTTGGATGACCGGCTGGGACATCAGGTACAACCCGGCCATGGTCGGGCTCAGGCCCTTGGTGTATTGGAGGTATAGGCTCATCAGCATGGAGATGCTAAACGAACTCTGGTAGCTGATGTAGGCGGCCAAGCTCGAGATGGAAAAACTTCGGCTGTCGAAGAAAAGGCGCATGTCCACTATGGGGTTTTTGGATTTTAGCGACTGGAAGAAAAAACCCGCGGCCAATATGGCCCCGGCCACCAGCATCGGGACGGCGTAGATTTTGCCCAGGCTGGCCAGCCCGGTGAAACCCAGGCCCAAGGCCAAGACCCAAAGAAGGGTGCCCAATAAATCGAGCTTTTCGCCCGGGGTGGACGGCCCGTCGGAAGACACCATCATCAAAAGTATGATGGGAGGAACGTTTCCGAAGAGGGAATACCAAAAGAGGCTCCGCCAACCCAGATACTGAACCAAAAGGCCCACGGTTATGGGGCCGACGCTTAGGCCTATGTAGACCGCCGAAATGACCAGTCCCAGGACCCGGCCCCTTTCGTTGGCCGGGTATTCGGCGGCCACCATCGCGGTCATGGTGGTAAAGTAACAAACTAGGCCCAAACCCAGAAGGACCCGGCTGACAATCAAAGACTCAAAAGAAAAGGCCAAGGCCCCGATAAGGGAAGCCACCATCGAGACGGCCAGGCCAAAAACCGTCACCTTGTGCCGGCCCAGCAAATCAGAAATCCTGGCCGTGGGGGCGGATGAAATGGCCATGACCAACAAGGTGGCCATGGCGATCCAGCTCAGACTGGCCGCCGTCAAACGGAATTCGGCGGCTATGGCCGGAAGGGCCACGTTTACGCCGATCAATGCGGAGTTTCCTAAAATGTTCGAGGTTATGGCCGCCGCCAGTATCAATTTGCGCCGCCTGGCCAGCTTGGCCACGGCGGCCTCCGCGGGCGCGGAGAGGTCGCTTGTGTCGCCGCCGTCCCCCAAGGGGCCGGGATTTTTGTTGTCAAGGCTATCCATGTTTATATCTTTCTCGCCGAGATTGGGCGCGTTGGGCGATCGGGCACCAAAACCCAAGGGCTCTGGCCCCGGGCCTTGGTCCGCGTCATGGGTAATCCAGCGGGCAAACTGACGCCACGGCCGTTCCCCAGCAAAGGGCTCAGGCCCCGGGCCTTGGTCCGCGTCATGGGTAATCCAGCGGGCAAACGGACGCCACGGCCGTCCCCCAGCAAGGGGACTGCGGGAGCGGGCTTGGCCGCCGGCGAGACTGTCTTTCGGAAAGGCCGGAACAGAACCGGCCTTCCCGATTGTCGCTCCGGCCTAGCCGGATATGGAGGGGATATTATGTGCGGGAGAATCGCCCAAGGGCGAACAATCGCGCCCCTTTGAACGCCGGCGCAAAATCCGGGCGTCTATCGGAGGCGGTTAAAAGCAGTATAACACATGGGGCTAAGCCACCAATATGCCCATAAAAAATGCTTACGTCCACGACCAGTGGACAAACGATGGCCATTTGAGTCGTCAAAAAATATAAAAGCGCTTAAAATAAACCGTATTTTGTTCTTTTTTACTTATTTGTGTTAAAGATTGTCGGCGTTAAAACCCTAGGCTAAAGCCCGCCCCTTCCCTACCCAGGCACCGGGGGGGCCCCACTGATCCAGCTGGTCCCTTAAGATCCCACGGCCAGAAGCCCAAGGCCCGGACCGTCCCGGGGCCAAGTGGGGCCCACAGATCCAGGTGGCCCCTTAAGATCCCACGGCCAGAAGCCCAAGGCCGGGACCGTCCCGGGGCCCGGGGGTACAAAGTAAAAATGGCGCTCGGTCAATCGATACCCGTAATTTACCACGCTTTAGACAAACCTTCAAAGCCTTACGGCGGTATCCTTAAAACCCTCGTCTCTCTCGTTTCCCTTGATCGTCCAATTATCTTGACTCTTCCGTAAGTCCAGGCCCAAAAAGCCCCACGGTGTAAAGTTATCGTAAACCTGGGACAATGGTTGAATTATAATACCTACTAAGTTAGAATCACACAGCCGAAACGTACCCGGTCCTTCGGCCGACTCCGTTTGGGCTAACTAACCATGCTCACTTTTTAATTTGGAGATACTATACATGGCAGATATTTTAGCCCCTATGAGCGGAAACATTTGGAAGATACTTGTTAAAGAAGGCGACGAGGTTACCTCAGACCAGGAAATCCTAATCATGGAGGCCATGAAGATGGAAATTCCGGTCACCGCCCCGGCCAACGGCCGTTTGGCCTCCCTGGCCGTTAAGGAAGGCGACCCGGTGGAGGCCGATACCCTTTTGGCCGTGCTAGAGTAACCAGCCCGGCCAGCTAAACCCGATCGATACCCGTCCGGGTGCCCCAGCCGGCGGGGCCCCAAGCGAGCTGGCCCCTAAGCGAGCGGGGCCCCCAAGCGAGCGAGACCACAGTAGCTAAGCCTTACGCCGCTACGGCCATTTTCCGACGGAGCGGCCAACCTTCCCGGTGGGGGCCCCCGCCAAATCGGTGTTAAGCGCCATGATCGTCGACGTCCACGTGCATTTAAGTTCCCCGGATTTGGTGGCCGACCGAAGCCCTTACTTGAAGGGCGAGGTCGGTCTTTCCATTCTCTACGCCGAACCGGCGGCCAAGCTGGTAGGTACCGCCGAACTGTTGGCGGCCATGGAGGCCTCTGGGGTAGACAAGGCCCTGGTTATGGGCTTTCCCTTCACCTTGGAGGACAACGCCAAGAGGCACAACGACTGGATTCTTGAGGAGTGCGCCCGTTACCCGGGCAAGCTTTACCCCTTGGCCGCCTTCGACCAAAGGGCCCCTTGGGCCCTCCGGCATTCCGAAGAGTTTTTGTCGAAAGGCGGATTTGGGCTGGGTGAGCTGTGCGTCTACGACGAGGGCCTGACCAAGCCAACCCTGGAAAACCTTTACGCCTTGGCCGCCCTCTGCCGGGAGAAGAACGCCCCCATGCTGGTTCACGTAAACGAGCCCATAGGCCACGCCTATCCGGGCAAGGCGCCCATGGAGATAAGCCAAATCATGGATCTGGTCATTGGCGCCCAGGGAACCAAACTCATCCTGGCCCATTTTGGGGGCGGACTGCCCCTTCTGGCTTGCCTTAAGAAAAACGTCAGAAACCATCTGGACAACGTCCGCTTCGACACCGCCGCCATGCCCTATATCCTTGAGCCCCAGGCCCTCCGGCTGGGGGCGGATCTCCTGGGCGCCGACAAGTTCTTTCTGGGTACGGACTTTCCTCTCCTGAAGGTCCCCCGCTACCAAAAATTCTTCAGCGACGCCGGCCTTAGCCCCGAAGAGACGGAAGCCGTCTCGGGTCGGGCCGCCGCCGAGTTTCTGGGGCTGTGACATGGAAGACTGGCTACAACTAACGGCCGTCACCCCGCCGGCCGCCGGCGAAGCGGTCTCGGAAGCCCTCTTTTCGGCCGGGGCCGGTGGGGTCTGGGAAGATTACCCCGACTCCTCGGGACGCTTGGTTTTAAAGGCCGGCTTTTGGCAAGGCGACGAAATGCGCCTCATGGCCGAGATACCGGGCGCCCTCAGAACCATCTCCGAGGCCCTGGGCGTCTCCCTATTGGACTTCGAGCTATCCCTGGAACTCATGCCCGGCGAGGATTACGCCGAGAGCTGGAAAAGGGACCTTAAACCCCTTTACGTCTCGGACCGGCTAATCGTCTCCCCCAGCTGGTGGGAAGGCCCCCTGGAGTCCTCGCCCGAGACCAAGATCCTCAAGCTCGATCCCGGATCGGCCTTTGGGAGCGGACACCACCCGACCACCTTTCTGTGCCTGACCCTACTGGCCCAACTGACCGAAAGGGGTTTGTTCTTTAACGACGTGCTCGATCTGGGCGCAGGTAGCGCCATATTGGCCCTAAGCGCCGCCCTCCTTCTCCCCAAAGCTAACGTCAAGGCCATAGACGACGATCCCGAGACCCTCTACGCCGCCAAGAAAAACATTAACCTAAACGAACTTGGTTCCAGGCTTACCCCGGAAATCACCACCATCTCCAGCCTGGAAGGGCCCTTCGATCTAATCATGGCCAACCTTACCCGAAACGCCCTAACCGAGCTGGCCAAAGACATCGGCGCCCGCTCTCGGGTCCCGGGCCGGCTTATCCTCTCTGGGCTTCTGGCCGACCAGGCCCCCGACGCGGCCAAGGCCTTCTCCTCCCTGGGCTTTGAAGTGGAAAGCCACCTGGGCTTGGCCGAGTGGTCGGCCTTGTCCTTGGCTCGGGGTCTCCAAATCGTTCCCAACCCCGAACGGGTAATCCTGGAAACCGCATCACCCCTGGCCGAGGTTCCCCCGGCCGGGGAGGTCGAACCCTCCGGGCCCGATGGCCCGAGCCCGGCCGAAGGCAATAGCCCGGCCGAGGGCGACGACCCGACCGAAAGCGATGGCCCGGGCGAGGACGGCCCTTCCGACTAAACCACTTTTCTTAACCCGGGCCATAACCCAGTGACCCGAGGACCTTCCGGCGTGAGACTGCCCCGCTTTTCCTACGAACGGGCCGGATTGGCCCCCAGAGCCGGCGATTTGGTGACATTGGACCCTTCCCAGAGCCGCCACGCCGTCAAGGTCCTAAGGCTGGCCGTGGGTCGTCAAGTCGAACTCACCGGCCCCTGGGGCCTGGCCCAGGCCGCCGTCGAAGAGATTGCCTTAAAGCCTACCCCCAGCCTCCTGTGCCGACTCACCGGCCCCTTCGTCGGGGCGGCCGAGGCCCGTTTCGGCTCGACCCTGGCCCTGGCCCTTATTCGGGGCCCCCGGTTTGACTGGGCCGTGGAGAAAGCCTCCGAGCTGGGCGCCGCCGCCTTGGTACCCCTAATTACCGAACGGGGCGTGCCCCTGGCCGGCGGGGTAGCCAAAAAAAACCGCTGGGAGCGCCTGGCCCAAGAGGCCCGCAAGCAATGCGGCCGGCCCTACCCCATGGCCATCCGCCAGCCCGTGTCCCTGGAGGATTTTCTCCGGGAGCCCCTTGAGGGGGCCAAATACATCCTCGAGGCCAATGGGGCCCCCTTCCCCGACCCCACCGGCCAACCGCCGATTCTCATGGTCGGGCCCGAGGGCGGCCTGACCGACCCGGAACGACAAATGGTCCTGGCCGCCGGCTTTCAGCCCCTCTCGCTGGGCCCCGTTACCCTGCGCTCGGAAACCGCCGCCCTGGCCGCCCTGGCCAAGTTCCTGCCCTCCTGACCGACATCCCCACTGGCCGCCGGTCCACCAAACCGTCAATCCTTCTAACCACCATGCCTTCTAGCCGCCGTGCCTTCTGGCCCCCTGGCCCGCCGCGGTTCCCCCACCCGAGGCCTCTGCCGCCAAGCCCGGCAACTCCGCCAAACCTGGCAGTTTCACCAACCTCGCCAAGCCGGCCAACTCAACCAAGCCCGGCGCAACCCCTCCAAGCCCGCCCAGCCGGCAACTCCGGCAAGCCTGCCAGTTCCACCAACCTCACCAAGGCGGCCAACTCAACCAAGCCACCAACCCCGCCAGCTCCGCCAAGCCGGCAATTTCGTCAAATCTCCCGTTCGCCTCCCGCCTAGCCGCAAATATATCGATTCACTGTCAGGCTTCGTTTCGTTAAGGATATTTAAGGATTGTTTGGGCCTCTCCCCTTCCATCAATATATTGACAAAATAAATAACTTGATCTCCAAATAGCTAACGGCTATCATTGCCTTATGCCTATTTGTTCTCGCGTCCAAGGATAATTTCGGCTATCTCTTTTTGTTGATGAGACAGTCAGAATTTTAAAGGATAGTAACCGCGAGTTGGCTCTTTTTATAAAAGTTTTGCGTCATGAAGACCGTATGCCTTATAATTTCTGTTATGTCTATTAATCTGGGGTATTTTTAAAAAGCGAGCGCTTGTCGTATCCCTTTTTTAGTCATGCCTAGATTCATGTTTTGACAGCTATAGTTTGTCAGACATAGTTTAGTTCATATGTTGACGGATCATGAAGACCGCTTTAGGCCTAAGCCTAAAGCGGTCTTTGTTTATTTTGACTGTGTGTTTAAAACTTGACTACAAAAAATCGATAATATATTTCTCAAGATAGATGTTTATGTATACTATATACTTGATATATTATCTTTTTATTAATTTTAGTCAAATATTATTGCTAATATGCTTCATTGATATAACATGGGAGGCTTTTCAATGAGTGAAGAACAAGAACTTAAGCTAAAAGAACTGGCGGCTGCCGCCGAGCTGGCGGCCAAAGAATTGGCCACCTTGGAAGCGGCCCTCAGCGCCGCCAAGGCCAAGGCCGAGGAGGCTAAGAAGGCCAAGGAAGCCTTGGAAGAAAGCCTTAAACCTAAACCGGCGCCCCCGCCGCCGCCCAAAAAACCGGAACCCAAGCCCGAAAGCGGTGACCCGGTTACCATTCAAATGCTGGCTTTGGCCCGTGAACGGAGCCAACCGACCATCTTTGACCGGGCGGCCAAGATGAAACCCTGCAATATAGGGACCGAGGGTATCTGCTGTAAGGTGTGTTCCCAAGGGCCCTGCCGGTTACCGATTACCAAGGGTATCAAAGACGGGACCGAACCGGACACCCGCATTGGTCTTTGCGGGGCCACCCCCGAAACCATCGTCACCCGTAACCTGATACGCATGATCTCGGCAGGTTCCTCGGCCCATTCCGATCACGGGCTGGATCTGGTGGAAACCCTGCAGGCCGTTGGAAACGGCCAGGCCGAAGGTTACTCGATTAAGGACGTCGAAAAACTTAAGGCCATGGCCAAGAACCTGGGCCTCGATGGTTACGACGAGTTGGAACCGAAGGATCTGGCCATATCCGTGGCCGAAAAATGTCTCAAGGAATGGGGCGGCCAACATGGGGAACTGGAGTACCTAAAGCTGGCCCCCAAAGACGCTTACGACCGCTGGACGGCCCTCGGGGCCAAGCCCCGGGGCATAAACCGCGAAGCGGTTGAGATCATGCACCGAACCCATATGGGCGTGGATCAGGATTATCGGAACCTCATGTTTCAAGGGGTCCGTTGCGCCATCGCCGACGGTTGGAGCGCCTCGATTATCGCCACCGAACTCCAGGACGTATTGTTTGGTCCCCCCAGCCCCCAGGAATCGGCGATTAACTTGGGGGTATTGTCCAAAACCGAGGTTAACGTCGTAGTCCACGGCCAGTACCCCTTGCTGGCCGAAAAGCTGATCGAGTTGGCCGCCCAGCCCGATATGGTGGCCTACGCCAAGGGCAAGGGGGCCGAGGGCTTTAAGATCTCGGGCATGTGCGCCACCGGATCCGAGATCCAGCAGCGGCACGGCCTATCCGGGGCCGGGGACTATTTGCAGCAGGAGCTGGCCGTGGTCACCGGGGCGGTCGAGGCCCTGGTCGTGGACGCCCAGTGCGCCATGGAAGCCCTTAACCGGATCTGTGAATGCTACCACACCAAACTCTTGACCACCCTGGCCAAAGCCAAGTTCGATCCGGCCAAGAATACTCGGGCTTTTGAGGTCACCGACGCCGACGTTACCGAGAAGGCCAAAACAATCCTCAAATTGGCCGCCGATAATTTCGTTAACCGCAAGGAAGTCAATATCCCGGAGGGACACTCCCACGTCTTGGCCGGTTACAGCCCGGAAGCTCTCGGCCGGATATTAAAGTCCAACGGCAGCGGGCCCCTGGTCCCCCTAGCCACGGCCATCGCCGAGGGAGAACTTAAAGGGTTGGCCGGGGTCATTGGCTGCAATAACGTCAGGACCATGCCTGGGGCCAGCGGTGAGGATCCCCACGTCGATCTGGCCAAGGGGTTAATCAAAGACGACGTTTTGGTCTTGTCCACCGGCTGCGCCGCCATGGCTTGCGGCCGGGCGGGCCTTCTCTCCCTGGAAGCCGCCGAGTTGGCCGGCCCCAAGCTAAAGGCCTTTTGCCAAAAGCACGGCCTTCCCCCGGTCATCCATATGGGCTCTTGCGTGGACAATTCCAGGCTTCTGGTGACCATGGCCGAGTTGGCCAAATCGGGCCTTTTGGGCGGGATGAAAGACCTGCCCGCGGTTATAGCCGCCCCCGGCTGGACGACCGAGCAAATCGTGACCGTTTGTTTTTATTTCGCCGCCTCGGGCATCGACGCCGTGCTGGGCGTGACCCTGCCCATCCAGGGCCTGCCCATGCTCGGCGGTTACCTGGCCGACGCCTTCCCCAAACTCTACGGCGGGGCCTTGCTTTACCAAGCCGATCCCGTGGCCGCCGCCCAGAACGTCTCCGATCTCCTGGCCTCCAAGAGGTCTGCCCTTGGACTAAAAACTCTCTCCTAAAGTTATCCCCGCCGACCTAGGCCCGCCACTGGCCGTCTCGCCCCTTTTCCCGCTTCCCCAAAGGCAACCTCTGGCCGGTTCGGATCCCCTAAAGGATTCGGACCGGCCCAAATCCCCGTCAAACCGACTGACGAATGGCTGACAGGCCTCCCGAAAGGCCCCTCAAAAAGGCGCCCGAAAGGACCGGCCCCCAAATTGGGGGCTTGACTCAAAGGCCGACAAGGCTTATGTTATAAGGTACTATTACGGGCCAAGTTATTTTGCCGGCCCTTCCCTATCGCAAAGGTGGACTCCAATGATAAACGTCACGACCGAAGCCCAGACCCGTTTGGGCCAGTTCCTTACCGACAACAAAGCCCCACGAAACGTGAGGGTGTTTTTTCCCTCCACTGGCTGCGGGGGAGTGGGCCTTCTTTCCCTCACCGTGGACGAGCCCAACGCCGGCGACTTTTCGGTGACCATCGGCGACATCGTCTACTGCATCAACCGCGAACTTCAGGAAGTGACCGGCGGGGTTAAGATCGACTTCAAGGACACGGGCCTGGATTCCGGTTTTGTGGTCGACTCGGAAAAAATCCTCCCGGTGCTCGACCCGGATTGCGGCCCCACCTGCGGCGGTTGCTGCTAACCGCCTTTACCCCGAACGCCTTTTAGCCCCTCGCCCCCAAAGCGGGCCCATAGGATCCCGAGTGTTTAATGTCCGCGGTTAATCTCCCTTTTCCCCCGGCCCTATGGGACGATCTGGCCAAGGTCGACCCGACCAAGGTGGCCCGAGTCTCCGGCGCCGTCCATGAGAACGGCCGCTTTACCCTCGATTTTCTGGGGGCCCCGTTTACGGTTGACTTAAACCAACGGATGGTTACCGGGCCCCCCAACCGCAAGCGGGCCGACTTCCAACGGGCCTTGGTCCTGGTAGTCTACCTGGCCCACTGCGGTAGCCGTGACCCACCGGATCCGGCCGGCCGTTTAATCGGCACCATGGAAGTACCGGGCGGGCCCATGTTTTTCCGGGGCCCCCACGTCATCGCCACCGCCCCCCTTGAGGAACACTACGCCACCAACCCCGAGGCCCTGGCCGAAAGGGCCTTCTCCCTTGGCGCCCAAAAGAGTTCCCAGTGCCTCTTCACCTGGCGGGTCCTCCCCAAGGTCGAACTGGGCTGCGTCTTCGAGCCCCAAGACGACGAGTTCCCCGCCCAGGCCGGCTACCTGGTCGACGCCCACGCCCACTACTACCTGCCCCTGGACGCCCTCTGGGGCCTTATCAACGTGGCCACCCTGGAACTCCTGCCGCCCAATGTCCCAGATCCCCAATTCTAGCCCGGGGCCACTCTCCCAGCCTTACCGACAAATTTAGACGGTATCGACCCAAACAATGGCCGATACCGTTTTATTTTTGCCTTTATTGCCGTCCCCCTTCATCTTCCACGGCTAAAAACCATTGGCCAAAGGGCCCAACCTGACTTCGCCCGGGTCGCCTCGCCCAATTTGTCCCAGAAATGCCCTCCAGCGATGCCCCATCAGTTCACTCAAGCGATACCCCATAAATTCGCTCCAGTGATGTCCCAGAAGTTCCCTCAAGCGATGTCCCAGAAGTTCACTCAAGTGATGCCCCATCAGTTCACTCAAGCGATACCCCATAAATTCGCTCCAGCGATGCCTCACGAATGACCCCGTAAACGGCCCCAGAGCCTCCACAGCCAACGCGCGGGCTGAAACCCCTACTGGGCTCCAGGTTCGTCCCTAAAATCGCCCCAGCGGCGCCACAGACCGCCCCAGGGGCCTCTCAGCGAGACACCCCACCAATGATCCTGAAATCACTCTCGGAGATGACCCGTAAACGGCCCCAGAGGCCCCACAGCCCACGCGCGGGCTGACACCCCTACTGGCTCCAGGTTCGTCCCTAAAATCGCCCCAGCGGCGCCACAGACCGCCCCAGGGGCCTCTCCGGGAAACGCCCCAGACCAGCCGCCGGACGCCAAGCCCTTTTGCCGCTCCAGCCGAGTTTGGGCTCGGGGAAGGTCTAAAATCAGTCCGGGTGCGCCGTTTTGCCACTTTTGAATGTCTGGTTGGCCCAAGGGAACCATTTTCGTGAAGCTGGCCGGCCGGTGGGTCATTGAGTCGTTATCGGGCACCTGGCAGGCCCAAGGAAATCATTTCCGGGAAGATGGCTGCCAGGGCGGCCATTGAGGGAAAACGGACCTGCGGGCCGCAATTTTCAATCGTTTTAAAACAATCTCTAATGACTTGAATTTAAAGCGAAAATGAGACAAGTCGAGGAAAAATCATAACAATAATTCACAGAGCCCTTGAAAAATGAAAAACAGTGATTACCTTCTTTTCAGAGACGAAGGCACCGCCGGAGTTTAACCCTTCCAACGCCCCCAGGGGCGCTTTTTTCTGCCGGCCGCCACCCCAACCAGTCCCGTCTCCCGCTTCGAGCCATTTTGAAAGGCCTTTGGGCCTTGGGGCTGGGTTTAATCGAGTCCCGTTTGGGATTTTATGAATATAATGGAGAAGGCGCCCACGGCCATCCCCTGAAAAGAGGAAATGGTACTATGTCGCGCGACAATTTGAGAAGTCAGATCATATATATTTCGCCGCCGACGGATCAGGATTTAAGGATCGATTCGGAAGCCGAAGCCGAATTGCTATCCTTCCCTGATACCGTAAGGCTTTTGCCCATGTGGAATCATAATTGCTATCCGATGTTGGTCACTAACATCTCAATCGAGGAACCAAGAGCAATTGAGTACGTTTGTGGGGATGAGGAAGTGCCCGTATTGGGTCTTTTTCCCCTTAAGAATCGTGAAGCGGATGTTTACAACCTGAAGAAGGAAGACTTCTACCCCATAGGGGTCGTGGCCAAGGTGATTCGGGTCGAGGAACGTGAGTCGGAGACGGATCCCTTAAAAGTTGCCGCCTTGGGAGTAAAGCGCGTAAGGATGGACGATCTTTACCCAGAAGGCCCCATGGTCAAGATTAGTCCGATAGATGAGGGCGAGGCCTTCGACGAGTCGCTCATGCCCTTACTGGCGGAAGCCAAACGGCTCTTCGCCGAGACCCTCATGCTTACCCCCGGCGCGACGCCGGTAAACCTTTATAAATTAAACCTGGCCATGGAAAGGCAGCCCTCGGTCGTGGCCGATTTGTTCATGTGTTCCCTGCCGCTAAACGCCACGGTTAAAGCCGAGTATCTGGCCATCGAAAACCTCAAAATGCGTTTTCACCGGCTTCTGGAGATCCTGACCATGGAAGTGGCCAACCGCAAGGCCGGCCGGGCCATCAGCGCCAGGATAGAAAACAGCATGGCCACCCGCCAAAAGGAAATGCACCTGCGGGAACAGCTTAAGGCCATCAAGGAAGAGTTGGGCGAAGGCGACGACAACGACGATCTGGCCGACCTAAAGAAGCTTCTGGCCGAGGCCGAACTGCCCGAGGCGGCCAGGTCCGAGGCCGACCGGGATCTGCGAAGGCTAAAGCAAACTCCGGCCTCCAGCGCCGAGTATTCGCACCTCAGAACCTACCTGGAATGTCTGGCTGATCTGCCCTGGAACAAATCCAGCCAGGGCGAAACGGATCTGGGCAAGGCCAGGGAGATCCTCGATAGGGACCACTTGGGGCTGGAAAAGGTTAAAAAAAGGATTTTGGAATTCTTGGCCGTCCACAAACTGACCGGGAACCTCAAGGCCCCCATTCTCTGCCTGACCGGACCTCCGGGCGTGGGCAAAACTTCCCTGGGCCGCTCCCTGGCCGAAGCCATGGGGCGCGAGTTTTATCGGATCTCTCTGGGCGGTCTGCGGGACGAGGCCGAAATCCGGGGCCATCGCCGGACCTACGTCGGGGCCAACCCCGGAAAGATCATAACCGGCCTTAGAAAAGTCGGGGTCAACAACCCGGTGTTCCTGCTGGACGAAATCGACAAAATGGGCCAGAGCCACCAAGGCGATCCGGCCTCGGCCCTTCTCGAGGCCTTGGATCCCGAGCAAAACGACACCTTTACCGACAACTACCTGGATCTGCCTTTCGATCTTTCCAACGTGACCTTCGTCCTGACGGCCAACGTGGTCGAAAACATCCCCGGTCCCTTAAGGGATCGCCTGGAGATCATCGAGGTCACCGGCTACTCGGTGGACGAAAAAATCGACATCGCCAAGCGCCACCTCTGGGCCAAAGAACTCGGCAGGGCCGGCCTTAAGGCCGAAGAGGCAACGATCGGCGCCCGGGAGATACAGGATCTAATCGTCGGTTATACTTGGGAAGCCGGCTGTCGGGATCTAAGCCGCAAGCTGGGCGCCCTGGCCCGCGACCGGGCCATGGCCAAGGCCGAGGGGCTGGAAAGACCCCTGGAAGTCTCCGCCTCGGAGATAGGCGACATTCTGGGGCCGCCGACCAGACGTCCCGAGGACAAGCGGGAAAAGGAGCCCCGGATAGGGGTGGTCACCGGCCTTGCCTGGACGGCCGGCGGTGGGGACATAATGTTCGTTGAGGCCGTGGCCATGCCCGGCAAAGGCAATCTCTCCCTGACCGGCCAGCTCGGCGACGTCATGAAGGAATCGGCCCAGGCCGCCCTCTGCCACGTCCGCTCCCGGGCCCGGGACTGGTTCCTACGGGACGGCTGGTTTAAGGAAAACGACGTCCACATCCACCTGCCCCACGGGGCCATACCCAAGGACGGCCCTTCGGCCGGAGTTTCCTTGGCCACGGCCATAGTCTCGCTGATTTCCGGCCAGAAGGTCAGACCCGACGTTGCCATGACCGGCGAGATCACCTTGCGGGGTTTGGTTCTGCCCATAGGCGGGGTCAAGGAAAAGCTTCTGGCCGCCAAGAGGGCCGGCCTTACCACCGTCCTTATCCCCGAAGGGAACCTAACCGAGGTCCAACAGCTTAGCCCCTCGGTCACCCAGGGCCTTAACGTCGTTGCCGTGGCCACCATGGACGACGTCTTGGAAAGGGCCTTGATGGTTCCCGAGGGAGCGCTCGAATGCGAGGCCATTAACGCCTTGCCAATCGACGATCTGGGCTTCGCCGCCTGGACCGCCGCCCTCAAGTTCAGGGAAGCCAACCTGGCCACCAAAATCCTCCCCATGGATGATACCGGTCGCCTAAACACTTGCGCCTCCCAACTTAGCGTCGCCTAACCCGCGAGCCCGGCCGGCTCGCATAACCTCCAAACCAACGAGCCCCAGCTGGCTCGCCTAAACTTCTAACCCACTAACCCCCAAAGGCCCAGCCCGGCCCGCCCCAAAGGCGACGCCGGGTTTTGGGCCCGGGGCCAACCGACCGGCCCAAGGCCGCTTAAACCATGGCCAGGGAAGTCGCATATTGAGTTGTTTTTTTGTTGCCTTTTAAAAAAACCATGGTACAATCTCAAAACGTCCGGTCTAGGACTGTTACCTGGGGGCGAACAGGGTTCGACGGGGATAGTTGAGACCACAGTGGCAGGCCGAGCAACCCATTGACTCGTTAATCCAAGGGACAAAACTGAAAAGCAGACTCCTACGAGTACGCTCTGGCTGCTTGAGCCAGCGTCTCCGGTTTAACGTGGCCCGCGGTGGGCCGGAGGCGTAGTTAAACGGGCTGGACGCCATGGGGTTTCTAACCGACCCTGGCGGCGAGAAAATTTGGTTGGATAGCCTCAAAGAAGCCCGTTTATCGGCGTCCGCGAGGCGAAAACTCAAACGGTAAACTAAGCCTGTAGAAGCTTTGGGGGAAGATCTTCGGACGCGGGTTCAATTCCCGCCGCCTCCACCAATAATTAATCCAGACAAGAACGATATAGGCCGAAAATCCTCTGAAATCAAGGTTTTCGGCCTTTTTGTTGGTTCAGCCTAGTTCACTATAATTCCTTGACATCCCATATTTTTGATGGTACTTTTGCTGGTATCAACGGATTTGAAAAAAGAGGTACCATCATGCCGCTTACTGACAAGGAAATCAAGTCATTGAAAGTTAAGGATGACAAAGTTCAAAAAGGTCAAAAAGCTCAAAGATTTTCCGACAGTAACGGGCTATACCTATACGTAACCCTATCGGGTCAAAAATCCTGGAGATTCAATTTCAGGTTCGCTGGCAAGCAACATACGGTGACCTTTGGAACCTACCCATTGGTTTCCCTCAAAGAGGCGCGCGACAAGCTAGTTGACGCTAAACGGGCCATTAAAGCCGGGATCAATCCAGCGGCTCAAAAACAAGCCCTCAAAGAGGCCAAGCAGGCCGCGACTTTGAACACCTTTGATGTCGTGGCCAGGGAATGGTTCGAGAGGAAGAAAATCGGGAAGGTTGACAGTTACTCTTGCCGGATTTGGGGACGGGTGGATAAGGAACTACTTCCATTTTTGAAGACCAGGGACATTGCCGAAATCACAGCGCCTGAATTATTGGAAACTCTGCGCAAAGTTGAGGATAGAGGCGCTGTTGACACGGCACATAGATGCCTTCAATATTGCGGACAAATTTTCAGGTATGCCATATCTACGGGAAGAATGACCCACGATATCTCAGCGGACTTGAAAGGCGCTTTAAAACCCGCTATACATAGTCACATGGCCAGCCTTACGGAACCTGACGACATAGGAGGCTTATTAAGGGCAATAGATTCTTATACCGGCAATCTGATTGTGAAAGCCGCTTTAAAAATGGCGCCTTACGTTTTCGTAAGACCTGGGGAGCTTAGACACGCTGAGTGGTCAGAGATCAATTTTGAGAAAGCTGAATGGCGGATCCCAGCCGAGAAAATGAAGATGAGACAGATCTATATCGTCCCTCTCGCTACTCAAGTCATAGACATTTTAGAAGGGCTTCATCCTTATACTGGTCATGGACGTTTTCTTTTCCCGAGCATGAGAACCAACGTAAGACCAATTTCCGACGTGACGTTGTTGGCTGCGATAAGAACACTTGGTTTTTCTAAAGACCAAATGACCATTCATGGATTCAGGTCAATCGCGTCTACCATGCTCAACGAACTTGGCTTTAATCGTGACTGGATAGAACGTCAATTGGCTCATGGAGAACATAACAGTGTTAGAGCGGCTCATAACTACGCTGAATATTTACCTGAAAGACGTAAAATGATGCAGTCATGGGCAGATTATTTAGATTCATTACGATATAAATCAGTTCTAAAATAGGTTTGAACATGGTAAACGATATAGAAAAAAAGTATTTGAATCTATAGAGAATTATAAATTTTTAAAATCTATTTATCCTTCGATAGATGAGAATATTATTAATAAAACAAAAAAGTTGTCTCGGAGAAAGACCGCACTGAATCACAATCAGATACCCAAAAATCAGATACTGAAAGCACAGATACTAATAATTTGAAAAAAGACAATAAATTCAAGACGCTTATGTACCGAGCCAATGGTTTAACAAACCAACTTGAAAAATACAACAAAAAACCACTTAATGATTCTCAAAAAGAAGAGATCAAGCCTAAGTTGTTAGATATTTTGAAACTGATTAGTGAGATTCTTACTCGATAATACATATTTTG
>JAIRNQ010000048.1 GCA_031257955.1 Deltaproteobacteria bacterium
CTGGCCGTCAGCTCGTAGTCATTTAGCATGCCCATGTTTTCCTCCGTGAAACATGTCCCCTCTCGGGGAGTTTAACTCGGCATCCTTGCCGAAAACATTACGGTCCGAGACGAAAGCGGCCTGGCTTACGGCTCGGTAAGTTTTTTCCTCCTTTCGGTGGTCCGCTCCACCGCCCAAATCGCGCGGATAGCGGCGGGATAAGGCGCAAAGATGAAAACGCGTCAGCCCGCCTTCTAACGCCTTTCTTGTCTTATCGGTTATAAGGTGGAAAACATTAGCCCTTTTTAATATATATTTCCAGGTCCACTGAAAAAAATCCCGGCTATTACCATTGCCTAACGATTTTGCTCAATAGCTGTCTATATCGTATCTATAAAAAGTATTCAGAGATTTACGGCTCGTTAAGCAAAATTTTTAACGAATTTATTGTTAAACGTCAACTTGCCATGACACTTTTCTATCTTGATCAGAATTTTGCCATAACAAAGGCTTAAGTAATATCCACCTGGTTATACAAAAACGTCAGGTTTTTCTGCCGGGTTTCTGGAGAAAAAAAATTTGCAAGAGGTTATCCAACAGGCCATCGAAAGCGTCATGACCCTTCTCCTGGTGGGGTTATTGGGTTTTTACTTCGAGCGGAAGGGCTTGGCCGGGCCGAAGGTGAAAGAATTTTTGCCCATACTGGTCGTGCGGGCGGCCTTGCCGCTGTACCTCTTTTCGACCACGGTCAGGGACCTGACCAAGGAAGAGGTACCCGGGATCATCGCCAACGCCGCCGTGGCCGCCGTTTCCGTTGGCCTGACCTTGGGGCTCGCTTTGCTGGTCTACAAAATCTTCAAGATCTCCAAAAAACGCCGGGGCATATTCTGCGTGGCCTTTACATTCTCCAACACCATGTTCATCGGGCTTCCCGTTAACCTGGCCCTCTTCGGCGACCAAGCCCTGCCCCACGTCATCTCTTATTTTTTCTTTAATTCCCTGGGTTTTTGGACCATAGGCAACTACGTCATGAGCCTGGACGTCCCCGGACGGCCGGCGGGCATCCTAAGCCGGGCCACTCTGAAACGCCTCTTCTCCCCGCCGCTGGTAGGTTTTTTTCTCGGGCTTTTGGTTATCCAATTCGGGGTGCCCCTGCCGATGTTTATCGCCAAAGCCGCCTCTTCCATTGGGGCCATAACCACCCCGGTGGCTATCATGTATATCGGCATGGGACTGGCGGACTTGAGTCGGTCGGCCTTTAAATTGGAAAAAGATCTCGTTCTCATGGCCATCGGGCGTTTTTTGATTTGCCCTTTGGTGACCATCACCTCCTGTTTCGTCTTCGGTTTGTCGACGCCGGCCACCCAGGTTTTTCTGGTCCAGTCTTCGCTCCCCGTCGTCGCGTCTTGCTCCATTTTGGCTGGATATTACCGCTCAGACACGACTTTTGCCGTTATGGTCGTATCCATTACCACTTTGATGTCTATAATCACGATACCTATATTTAGAATTATAACATCTTTTCTCTGATTTTGTCTATGATAAATAATAATAAAGCGGTCCTTAGGACCGCTTTATTATTATTGGGAATAAGTTTTGGATGGAATTTGTGGAGCCAGTTTAGTGGTCAAAGCGAATCGATTAGGTCATTCTAGAAAACTGCTCGATGGCTTTGGCCAACTTATTTATGGTGTTTTCCGAATCGCCGCTGGCAATCCCCGTTAAGACGCAGTGGCTTAGGTGCCCTTCCAGGATAAGCTGGCCGGTTTTATGTAAGGCGGCTTTGGCGGCGCCGATCTGGACCAAAATGTCCTCGCAGGGGATATCTTTCTGGACCATACCCACCAGCCCGCGGACTTGTCCTTCGATCCGTTTCAACCTAGCCACCACTTTATCGACGTCCATGCATTCTCGCATCAGATTTCGCTCCCGATAAAACATACGTTTTTACGTGTAATTGTTAAAGTCATAATGAAGAATATATAAATAATTAAATAATAACAAAGTAAACACTTAAATAACAACAAAATTAACATAAAATTTTGAGTAAAATATTAAATTTAAAAAAATAAATTTAGCTTAAATTTTTTTAAGACTCCAATACTGGACATATAATGATATTAAGATGGCTAATTAGCGTCAAAAGATAGGAGCTTTGGATATTTTTTTAGCTTATATGGCATGATGTTTCGCTTAATGCCTAATAGATCGGCCGCTTGATTGGGCACGCCGTTGGCTTTGGCCAAGGCCTTTCTCAGCAACTCTTCCTCGAAAGTGGCCAGGACCGAGACCAGATCGCCGCCGTCCGGAACCACGGCGGACAAAAAAACCGAAAGTTCGGTCGGGTCCTGCTCGGAGTACTTATCCCACTTGTACTTGAAGACGTTCCGCCTGAGGCCCAGTAAATCGGCCGCCCGGCTCTGAACCCCGTCCCCCAGGACCATGGCCTTGCGAATCATGGCCTCCTCAAGGGCCGAAACGGCGTCGTTTAAAACGACTCTCTCGGGCAGGATGGCGATGGCTTGGGGGATAAAACCCAGCCCGGGGCCGATGTCGGTCGCGGCTTGGGGCGTCCCCAGGGTGGGGCCAGTGGGGCCCATATCGGCGTCCGCGCCCGCCGGGGCCCTGGCCGGCCAAGTGGGGACGGCCGAAGGCGAGGCTGGATGGGCCGCCGTTTCCGCCGGCGGTAAGACCGTCGCGGTCTCGCGCTTGCGCAGCTCCTCCGGCAAATCGGCGGGCATGATCTCGCTCCCGGAGCAAAGCACCAAACCCCGCTCGATCACGTTCTCCAGCTCCCTGACGTTACCCGGCCAGCCGTAGGCGTAGAGAAGGCGCATGGCTTCAGGGTTTACCGTTAGCCTCGCGTTTTTTTCCCGGCCAAACTTTTCCAAAAAATGGTCCACCAACAGGGGCAGATCGTCCAATCTCTCCCTCAGCGGCGGCAGTTTGACGTGGACCACGTTCAGCCTAAAAAACAAATCCTCCCGGAAGCGTTTGTTCTCGACCTCGGCCTTGAGGTCCCTATTGGTGGCCGTGATTAGGCGGACGTCGAGCTCGATTAGCTTGCCGCCGCCCCCGACCCGCTCCAGGGTCCGTTCCTGAAGGACCCGCAGCAGGGTAACCTGGGTGGAAGGGCCCATTTCCCCGATTTCGTCCAGAAACAGCGTGCCTTTATTGGCCAGCTCAAAGCGCCCGGCCCGGCCGGAGGAACTGGCCCCGGTGAAGGCCCCTTTCTCGTAGCCGAAAAGCTCGCTGACCAAAAGGGATTCGGAAAGGGCCGAGCAGTTGACGGCCACGAAGGATTGATCCACCCTGGGGCTGTTGTGGTGTATGGCTTTGGCCACCACCTCTTTCCCGGTCCCGCTCTCGCCGGTAATGAGAACGTTGGCCTTGGTCGGGGCCACTTTCTCCAAGAGCTCGTACAGTTCCACCATGGGCTTGGATTTGCCTATAAGGTTACCAAAACTGTGTCGCTCGGACAGGGCGGCTTTAAGGGC
>JAIRNQ010000114.1 GCA_031257955.1 Deltaproteobacteria bacterium
CCGCTAGACGCCGATCCCAAGACGAAGACGGTGGAACGGCTGGAGGCGGAGCGGCAGAAGCTTTTGAGCGATGGGATGGACGAGGCCAAAAATCAGATGGCCTTCAGAAGATACGTTGATAAATACGCTCAGAAGTACGAGACCGTGAAAAAAGTGGCCGTGGCCATCGTCGGTAAAACGGACGTGGCCGTTGAGATTTACTGACGCCCTCGGCGGTGGGCGGGAATACCGTGAACGGATACCCATATTGACCCGCCGCGATAGACGCCAAGCCCCATATTATTTCGCCGGGATTGCCCGACACGGGATCAGTTTTGCCATACTATAAAAGTAATTCTATACTGTAATGAGTTTTTACTTTTTTCTTTATTTTCAATCTTATGGTCTCATTGACATCTTTTTTCTACTCATTAACAATATTATGCGTTTCCGGTGCCCGAGGCGACTGGGTGGGTCATAGTTTTAACCCCTAAGTGGCGGCTGGGCTCGGAAGTGAACCGGCGGCTGGGGTGCCGGAATCGTTCTCCGTAATGGCCCGTTAAGGCTCGGAAGGGAACCGGCGGCCAGGGTGCCGGAATCGTTTTCCGTAATGGCCCGTTAAGGCGCAGAAGGGAACCGGCGGCTGAGGTGCCGGAATTATTCCCTACAAGGGCTCAGGTAAGTAGTTTCTACCTATTTAAGACATAACTTAACCTTTTTAATGATTCTTTTATGTTCGTAAGCCAGATAAAATATTTTTTTAGAAGCTATGATATCTCTCAATTTGTGTACTTTATTCTTTTATAACCCACTGTTAGACCTGGGCTAACAAAACCCACCCGCCAGTCGCCTGACCTTATTTCCCAAAACAATTTTTATTCTACCGTCACGGAGGAGGCCCTCGGGGCGAGGCCAAGGGCCGGATTTATGGGTCGGCTGGCAAAATTTATGGCCGCCGGTTAGGCCATAATTATTAGTGTGGGTTGGATTGATAAGGAGGTAAGTTTAATGATTGGTTAATTTTGGGTAAGTTTTATCGGCGTAAAGATTTTTTTAAGATGATATATTTCATTAAATAATTTTTTGACTTGTATTGGGCTCGCATTGGTTGGAAGCGGGCAAGGACGTAAACGGTTGGTAAAAAAACGTTCGAGACAGGTAAAAAATTTGTTACGTAAAATCGGATGATTACGTTCACAGGGAACCTTGAGTAAAGCGAAAAATAGCTAATGGACCAATATGGCTCTAAAAATATTCTTGCTATTGCGACAAAATTACGATAAGATTTAGTCGCCGGATTGGAATGGGACAAGGCGATTGACCGCTGGGGTTGGTAAAAGTTATGGGTAGGTTATCGCCACTGATATTGATTTAATGTAGGGTTTACGATTGTGGGTTTAATTTTGGTTTGGTTGGTCTGATGGTTTGGGTTTTTGTGCCAGGAATTGAGCTTAAAGCTAAAGAGGGGTTAAACTATGGTTACCACCATGGCTAAGGCCAAGAAGGGACAAAGCTGCGTTATCAAAGAGCTTAAAGGCGAACCGGGGTTTTTGTCGCGTCTGTTCGCCCAGGGCTTAACGCCGGGCACGAAAGTTGAAATCAAGCAAAGCGGCGGGGGCATGCCGCTCTTGATTCAAGCCAGAGAGGCCACGTTGGCCATGAACAACAACGAGGCCAACGACATCAGCGTCGAGTTGCTCTAAGTTAAGCCGGCCCGGGAATATCCCGGACCAAGCGACATGAAAAGTTTTTTTGGGGGGCCAGTCCTAAGTTGGTCCCCCTTTTTTTTGCCTGGCCCGGCCCAGCTTTACCCAGGCAACTTGGTCATGGCCAAGGCCCGCCATGGCCCGCCATGGCCGGCTTTGGAAAATGGAAAAACGGTTGGGTCACGGGCCTGATGGGCAACCAAGTTATTGCCCCTTTTGGGCCTGACTTTTCGTCGGTATCCTGATTTGGGATCTGTCGAAGCGATTCGGGAGTGTCTAAATTGGCCGGTTTGTTGGTTGTGGCGTAATAAGGATAATCTTTGGGTGCCGGTATCGGTTCGCTAAGTTTTGCGACGCTCTCTTTATTTTTAGTTCCCGGATCGCAAAATATTAGCTTTGTAAGGATAGACCAATAGTGAAAATAATTTAATATGGAATGTATTTACTGGTTACAATGATCTTAATATGCAAAATTAGATCCCCGTGAGATTTTTTGGTGCGGTCGCCTTGTAGACCGGAGCAAAAAAACTTGACAGACGCCTAATGTTGGTGTATTTTACGGTCAGCTTTAGTAGCCGCCCAGGGCTCTCGCGGCCCGGCGGGGTTGCTGGGCGGGGCGGTTTACCCCTTCCGGAGCGGTTCCGGACCGGGGTTTTTTTAGTTGTTTCGTTTACGCCCTTTTGGGGCGCCTTCGGCCGTTCGCACAACCTAACCCTCTTCCTTAAGAAAGTGGGCCCACGCCCGCTTTATTTTTTGTGGTCGCCGGCAAAAATTGGCTGGCCGGGGCCCCGACGGGGTTGGTCGGCTGGGACATGGCCGGTCGGCCAAAAGCCGCTTGTCTTAAGGAATGGCCTTGGTATTGGGTCGCGTCAAACAGTCCGCGGGGGCCAAAAATCGGCCCGGTCCCACCTTGGGGGAAAAGGCCGCCTTGAAGTCCGTATTGGCTCTCCTCCCGCCGAAACTGGAACCTCATCTAGAGAGGTTGGGCCTGGAAGTCGTTGATATGGCTTTGGTTTCGTCCGGCCAAAGGCTCACGGTCAGATTTACCGTCGACAAGGTCCCCGGACAAGAGCTTGGCCAAGCTCTTGGCCAGGCCGGCGGCGATGCCGGAAGCGGAGCCGAAGGCGTCGCGGGTGGCAAAATTGGTTCGGCGGTTACGGTGGACGATTGCGCCGCCTTGTCCAAGATCGTGTCCAGGTTGTTGGATGAACTTGATCCCGGGCCCGGCCCTGAGTATTCGCTGGAAGTTTCCAGCCCGGGCTTGGATAGGCCCTTGAAGACGCTGGCCGACTTTGAACGTTTTGAGGGCAGTTTGGTTAAGGCCAAGCTCTCGCTTGGGGGCAAAGCCGGCCTTTACACTGGGCGGTTGGCCAATTCCCCGCTAAGGTTGATAACGCCGGGGGGAGACATTCCCTTCACCCTGGAGTCGGTAATCAGCGCGAGGTTGGTGCCGGAGATTTAGGGCCGGCCCTTTGGGACCGAGCGGTAGCCAGCGTAAGGCCGGTGGTAGCCGGCCTAAAGCCGGCCAGAGACCGGCGGTCGCCGGGGTTAGTTTGTTAGTGGGATTCGCGTTTTCGGTGAAGCTGAGGACAGTTGTTGGATTAAACTTGGTTTGATTGGTTTCGAACCTCATTCCCGCCTTTGGCTTGATTTGGCCCGGCGCGGCATTGGGTGGCGCGGAAGGCGCGGCCTGGGTCGCTGGGGCTTGGATTAGGGCCGAAGAATTCTGGGTTGTTTTTGAGATGAACAATCAGGAACTTAAAAGAATAATTGATCAAATATGCCGGGACAAAGGTCTGGACCGGTCTGTATTGATCGTGACCCTGGAAGAGGCCATCAAATCGGCGGCCAAGCGCAAGTACGGCCTGACCGATAACTTCGAGGTCACCTTCAACGAGGAAACCGGAGAGATTGACGTCTTCCACTTTAAGGAAGTCGTGGCCGAAGTGACCAACCCTGGCACCCAAATCTCCCTCGAGGAGGCCCGAAAACTGGACCCAGAGTCGGCTTTGGGCGAAGAGTTGGGGCTAAAGCTGGACGCCTCGAATTTTGGCCGCATCGCCGCCCAGTCGGCCAAGCAAGTCATTATCCAAAGGATGAAAGACGCCGAACGGGATTTGATCTTTGACGAGTATAAGGATCGGGTCGGCGAGATCGTCAACGGCATCATCATGAGGATCGACAAAGGCAACATCATCCTTAACTTGGGCCGCTCGGACGCCCTGTTGCCGCACACCGAACAGATCCCCAGGGAAACCTATCACCATCGGGGGGATCGGCTAAGGGCCCTGATCATCGACGCCAAGCTGGTCAGCCGGGGCCCGCAGATCATACTCTCCCGGACCCACCCGGATTTTTTGGCCGCCCTGTTTGAGGCCGAGGTACCCGAGATAAGCGAGGGCATCGTCAAAATCATGGCCGTGGCCCGGGAGCCGGGCAGCCGGGCCAAGATCTCGGTAACCACTTCCGACGCCGACATCGACCCGGTCGGGGCCTGCGTGGGCCTCAAAGGCTCCAGGGTCCAGAGCGTGGTCCAGGAACTTAAGGGCGAGAAGATCGACATCATCCCCTACAGCCCGGACATCGCCCACTACGTGGCCAGCGCCTTGGCCCCGGCCGCCGTTTTGCGGGTGGTGATGGACGAGGAAGCCCGATCGCTGGAAGTTATCGTCCCGGACGATCAGCTCTCGCTGGCCATAGGCCGCAAGGGCCAAAACGTCCGCTTGGCCTCCAGGCTGGTGGGCTGGCGCATAGACGTCAAGAACGAAAGCAAGTATCAAAGGTCCCTCAAGGACGGCTATCAGTCCTTGCTGCGCCTTCCGGGCGTGGGCGAGGTCACCGCCGATCTGCTTTTCGATTCCGGTTACGGTTCGGCCAGGGACATCATCGAGGTCGAGGCCGAGCAGCTTTCGATGATCGAGGGCATCAACGAGGCCAAGGCCCAGCAGATATGGGCGGCGGCCAAGGACTACGTGGACAATTTGGCCAAGGAGGACGCCGAGGAGGCGGTCCGGGAAGCCATGGCCAAGGATTTCTTCGCCCAGAAAGCCGATCGGGAAATCGAACCGACCGAGAATCTGGGCGCCGCGGAAGGCGGCCCGGTCCAAGCCGCCGACTCACCGGAGGAGATCGTTTAAGCCATGGCCAAGTCGGAAAACTTGGCCAAGTCGGGAACTGGCCCGGAGCGGACTTGCGTGGGCTGCCGGGCCAAACGGCCCAAAGCCCAACTGGCCAGGCTAGTCGGGCTGGCCCCGGCTGGCGGGGACGGGCGGCGGGTAGTGGTTTGGGACCCCAAGGGCCGTTTGGGCGGCCGGGGGGCCTGGGTTTGCGCCGGCACCCCCGAATGCTTGGCCAAGGCGGCGGCCAAAGGCCGACTGGCCAGGGCCTTGCGGGTGTCGAATCCGGATCTCGGGAATCTGGGGCGGCCAGGGGACGGCCAATTTCACAGGAACGGGTGTCAAAGGGATGGTTAAGAAAAGGATTCACGAACTGGCCAAGGAGCTTTCCTTATCCAGTGGCGAATTGCTTCACCACATGGAAGAGCTGGCGATTATGCCTGGGACCAAACTGGGACCCTCGCATAGCGTTGAGGAAAGCGTGGCCGAACAAATCAAGGCCAAGGTCTTGGAAGCCAAGCAGGCTACCAAAACCACGCCCGTGGTCAAGCGGCGCAAGAAACCCCAGTTCGAACAGACTGAGGAGTCCCCGGCCGCCGAGCCCGGGGGTGAAGCCGTAGCCGGCGCGCCCGACCGCGATGGCTTGGGACAGGCTAACTTTGCCCGTATCGAAGTCGCCTCTCCAGACTCGCCCCCCGGTTTGGTTGTCGCGGCGGAACTTCCGACCGAGGGGCCAGGGACCGAGCAACAGCCAAGGCCGGTAAAGGTTCCCGCCGGTAAATACGACAAGGCCACCATCATCGGGACCCATGAGCTCTCCAAATCACCTGACAGCCGGGGCAAAGCCACCCCGGGCGCCCCAGACAAGAATGAGCTTCCAGACTTCATGAAACTTTCTCCCACCCAAACCACCCAGGCCCTTCCACCCGATGGCGTCTTGGCCGCGGTCCAGGCCGCCGCCCAAGCCGCAACCGAAGGCTCAACCCCCGAAGGCGGGGCCCAAGCCGCGCCCTTACCCACCCCGCCCGTGCCGGCTAAGGAGTCGGCGCCCGCGCCCGAAGGCCCCCGGGCCGAATCGGCCGAGGGCCCGCCCCAGGCCGCCGCCCCCGAAGGCGCCGTGCCCTATGCGCCCCAGACCGGCCAGCGGACCGGCGAGGGCCGCGACGCACCCAGGGGAGGCGACAGGCCCACCCAGCGCACGGTCGAGATCGCCGGCGCCGACGGCAAGCCCATCGATCCCAGAGCCGGCCGCCGCGGGGATCGCACCTCGCCCAGGGTGACTAGGGATCTGAGCCAAGCCAGGAACTATATAAACGAGCCGGCCAAGGTCATAGGCGTGGCCAAGAGCTGGACCGCCGACCGCCCGCCCCAAGGGGCAGGGACCGGCGGACCGGGCAGGCCCGCCGGCGACCGAGGACGTTTTTTGGCTACCCCCAGGGGACCGCAAGGGCTAAGGCCCCTGCCCACCCCGACCAGGGGCCCCGCGGCCAAGCCGGCCGAGCCGCCGCAGGCAGAAACCACCAGCCGCAAACGCAACTTCCGGAAGAAAAAAACTGGTTTTACCGAAAGGGGCCTGGAAGACGCCAAAAACGCCAAACGGCGGGACTTTCTGGTCGAGCGGACCGACCTCTACTCCGAGGGCACCTGGGAGAGAGTCAGATCCAAAAAACCCAAGTCGGGCAAAAAAACCCAGTCCAAAACCGAGATCACCGTCCCTAAGGCCATTAAGCGCCGCATCAAGGTCGACGAGGTCATCACCGTCTCCGAACTGGCCCACCGTTTGGCCCTAAAAGCCGGCGACATCATCAAAAAACTCATGAGCCTGGGGGTCATGGCCGGCCTGAACCAGTCCCTGGATTTCGACACCGCCACCTTGGTGGCCGCCGAGTTCGGCTATGACGTGGAAAAGTCCTCTTTCGACGAGGGCGACTACCTGCCCCTACCCGACGCCGGCGACAAGTACCCCATGGTCATGCGCTCTCCGGTGGTGACCATTATGGGCCACGTCGATCACGGCAAGACCTCCCTTCTGGATTACATCCGCAAGACCAAGATCCAGGAGGGTGAGGCCGGCGGCATCACTCAGCATATCGGGGCCTACCACGTCAAGGTGGGCGAGCGTTATATCACTTTTCTTGACACCCCCGGCCACGAGGCCTTCACGGCCATGCGTTCCAGGGGGGCCCAGGTGACCGACATAGTCGTTTTGATCGTGGCCGCCGACGACGGGGTCATGCCCCAGACCAGGGAAGCCGCCGACCACGCCAAGGCCGCCGGGGTTCCCATTATCGTGGCCGTCAACAAAATCGACAAGCCCGGGGCCGAGCCCGATCGGATACGCCGCCAGATGAACGAGTTGGGCCTGACCCAGGAATCCTGGGGCGGGGACACGGTTTTCGTGGACATCTCGGCCAAAACCGGCCAGGGCGTGGACGAGTTGTTGGAGATGATCCTCCTCACCGCGGACGTGCTTAACCTCATGGCCAGAGAGGAAGGCCCGGCCAAGGGTCGCATCATCGAGGCCAGGCTAGACAAAGGCCGCGGGGCCATGGCCACCGTCCTGGTCGGTGACGGTACCCTCAAACAGGGCGACGCCTATGTTTGCGGCGTCTTCCACGGTAAAATCCGGGCCATGTTCGGCGACGACGGGCGCCGCATCGAAAGCGCCGGGCCGGCCGTGCCCGTGGAGATTCAGGGCATCAGCGGCATCCCCTTGGCCGGCGACGAGTTCACCGTCATGGAAGACGAAAAGCAGGCCAAGCAAATCAGCCAGCACCGCCTGCTCAAGCAGCGGGAATCCGTGTTGGTCAAGACCTCCAAGCTAACCTTGGAAAACCTCTTCGACCACATCAAGGCCGGGGCCGTCAAGGGCCTAAATCTCATCATCAAAGCCGACGTTCAGGGCTCCCTGGAGGCCATTTTGGACGCCGTCGGCAAGTTCTCCACCCCGGAGATCAAGATCACCGTTATCCACTCGGCCATCGGGGTGGTCACCGAGACCGACATCATGTTAGCCTCGGCCTCCAACGCCCTGATTATCTGCTTCGGCGTCAAACCACCGGCCATCAAGGTCCAGGAAGTGGCCGAATCCGAGGAAGTTCAGGTCCGCTACTATGACGTCATCTACAAGCTGCTAGAGGACATCAAGGAAGCCATGGCCGGTCTTTTGGATCCCATTAAAAACGTCAAGATCATCGGCCAGGTCGAGGTCAGGGCCATCTTCCACATCACCAAAGTGGGCCAGGTGGCCGGCTGCTACGTCACCGACGGCAAGGTGAACAGGGGGGCCAGAGCCAAGCTCATACGGGATAAGGAGGTCGTTTACGACGGTAGGATCGCCACCCTCAAGAGGGAGAAAAACGACGTCAGGGAAGTCTTGGCCGGCTATGAGTGCGGCCTAAGCCTGGAAGGCCACGGGGACGTCAAACAGGGCGACCGGATAGAGGTCTACCAGATCGAGGAAACGGCGGCCACGGTCGATCTGATCAACCAGGCCGTGGAAAGGGCCGCCACCCAGGCGGCCAGGGAAGCCGACGCCGCCCAAGCCGAGGCCGGCAAATAATTAGCCCGCCGCCCCGGTCGGCTTCGCCATGGGCGA
>JAIRNQ010000208.1 GCA_031257955.1 Deltaproteobacteria bacterium
TTCACGGGGCTATGGGCAAATCCCAGGCCAGCCGGGGCAAGGTCAACCGGTTCAGGGTCAGGCAGTTACGGGTCAGCCGGTTGTGTGTCCTCCCCATACAGAGTCTTCCCTGGGTGCCCCACAAACGGTCCCAGAAGCCCCAGGAAGGCCTTTGTCGCTTGGACCCCCTACCCAAGTGCCTCCCGGTTCTGAAATCGCGCCTGGAGCGTCTCAGGGGCCTTCACGGGGCTATGGGCAAATCCCAGGCCAGCCAGCTCAGGGCCAGCCGGGGCAAGGTCAACCAATTCAGGGCCAGCAGTATCTGGGCCAGCCGGGGCAAGGTCAACCAATTCAGGGCCAGCAGTATCTGGGACAGCCGGGGCAAGGTCAGCCGGGCCAAGGTCAGCCAGTTCAGGGCCAGCAGTATCTGGGGCAGCCAGTTCAAGGCCAACCGGTTCAGGGTCAGCAATATCAAGGCCAGCAGTATCTGGGGCAGCCGGGGCAAGGCCAGCCGGGGCAAGGTCAACCAATTCAGGGCCAGCAGTATCTGGGACAGCCGGGGCAAGGCCAACCGGTTCAGGGTCAGCAATATCAAGGCCAGCAGTATCTGGGGCAGCCGGGGCAAGGCCAACCGGCTCAAGGTCAGCCAGTTCAGGGCCAGCAGTATCTGGGGCAGCCTTATCCGGGTCAACCGTATCAGGGTCAGCCGGGGGCGCCCTGGGGAGGGGCGGCCGGGCCAGGGCTGGCCTATGGCCAGGGTGGGGGTTTTTTGCCGGACGAGGAAGACGTAAAGCAGGACAAATTCATGGCCGCCCTGTCGTATCTGGGGATTTTGTTTTTGATACCTCTTTTGTGTCGCCCACGTTCGGGTTACGTGAGGGTCCATACCACTAACGGCATTTTGATAAACATCTTGTATTTCGCCGTTCTGGCTCCGTTTTTGGTGGGCTTGATTACCCCGCTAAGGGGGATTTTCTGGACCGGTATCTTGACGTTGCTAGTAGCCGAGTTCGTCTTTTCGATAGTGTGCGTCGTGTACGTTTATTCCGGAAAAATCTTTATCATACCGTTTTTGAAGAAATATTTATTTTAGGCAAGGGACGGCCAACGATTATGACCGACAACGACATTTTAGCCCCCACCCCGCCCACGACCGCCCCGGAAAGTCAACCGGGAACTGGGGGGCAAGCCCCAAGTCAGGGCCGAGCGATAGCCCAGGGGCAAGCGATAGGTCAGGGCCAATGGCGGCAAGCCCAACCGGGGCCCGTTCAGCCCCAATACCCACCGGCCACCGGATCGGCGCCCGGCCAGTTTCCAGGCCAAGGGCAGTTCCAGGGCCCAGGGCAGTTTCCAGGCCAGGGCCAGTTCCAGGGGCCGGGCCAGTTTCCAGGCCAAGGGCAGTTCCAGGGGCCGGGCCAGTTTCCAGGCCAAGGGCAGTTTCAGGGCCTTGGCCGAGGGGTGCCGAGACCAAGGGTCTTTAATCCCGAGGACGCGAGGAGGAACAGGGTGGTGGCCGCCTTGTCCTATGTGCCGTTTTTGGTGTTGGTACCACTTTTGGCCAGGCCCAATTCGCCTTTCTCCAGGGCCCATGCCGGCCAGGGGCTGTTATTGTTTATCGTCAACGCTTTTTTTGCCCTGCTGTTTTTTCTTTTGATATACGCCTTGGGTATTCGGGGAGTCGGCCTGGCGATTATGGACGTTTTTGGCATCGTCATTGAGTTTGGCTTGTTATTTTTCACCTTTAAGCACTTGCTGCTGTGTTTGGACGGGCAGTTTCAGGAATTTCCTTACGTGGGCAAGTACGCTTTCATAAGGTGACGGCCCGCCGGGGGGTTATGGTTGACGGAACGACCGAGAAGACAAAAACGCCGACACTGTCGGCGTTTTTTGATGGGCAAAGCCGGAGGGTGGGGAAAAGATTTGTCCGCAAGCCTTGGGCTACCCCTAACCCCGGTGGGGGGGTTAGGGAAGGAAGAGGATGGCGGCGGCTTTTTTGCCCCAGCGGCGGGAGAGGTGAAGTTGCCAGGGGAGGAGGGAGTCGGGGTCCCAGAGGGAGAGGCTTTTGGGCGACTGTTCCCAGACGGCCAGGGCTTGGGGCGCGGCCAGGCGGGTTTGGGCGGCTTGGCGCAGCAGGAGCGGGATGGGCTCGATGGGGTCGTCGTAAGGGGGATCGAGCAAGAGCAGATCAAAGGGCCCATCGGCCAAGGCCAGGGAGAGATCCCGGGGAAAGGTGGCCTTGAGGATTTTGGCCTTGGGCTGGAGGCGCTGGGGGATTTTTTTTAGGTTGGCGGCCAGGGTTTTGAGGGCCAGGGGCGATCGGTCGCAGAGGAGAAGTTTCTCGGCCCCGCGGGAGAGGGCCTCCAGGCCCATGGCCCCGGTACCGGCAAAGAGATCGAGCACGGCCGCCCCGCGGGGTTTTTGGCCCAGGATGGAAAAAATGGCCTCCCGGACCGGGGCGGCGGTGGGCCGGATGGTGGCGTCCTTGGGGCTTAGGAGGGTCAGGCCCTTAAAGAGGCCGGTGATTATCTTGGGCATGGCTGGGCTACGTTTTGGGGCCACTGGGGGCCGGGTGGACCCCGGGCCTTGGGCCGGGGTCGGGGCTAGTCTTGGCCCCAGAGGGCCGGGAAGGCGCCGATCTCGATCAGGTCCGGGACGGTCAGATCCAGGGCTTGGGAGCGGCAAGGGTCGTTGGCCCGGGCGGTCAGGGCCACGGTGGCCCCGCCCCGGGTGAGGATCAGATCCCCTGGTTCGAGATGGCGGGAGGATATGGATCGGCCATTGACCCGCAAGGATTTGAGGGCGCAGCCGGGTTCTTTCGAGACCAGCTCGCCCACTTTGGCCCAAAACTTGGGGACGGCGGTATTGGGATTGGCAAAAATGTCTTTGAGGCGCAGCGGGGCCCCGGTTTTGAGGGAGTAGTTTTCGAACTTGTAGGCGATGGTTCCCCGGACGTGGCGGTTTTGCCTAAAATTTCCCAGGAAGCGATCCACCCTAAAGACGGAAAGGTAATCGGGACCCGATTGGTGCACGTATTGCTTGATTTCGTAACCCACCGGGAGGCAGTGGCCCAGGCAGCCCTCAAAATCGTTACACAATAGGGCCTCGGCCCGGTTTTGGTAGTTTTTGAACAGGCTGTCCATGGCTTTGGCCATTCTGGCGTCCAAGGCCGGGCTGCCGGTGTTGCCTGGGTACTCCAGGGAGATCCAGACGAGATCCGTGGCGCAGGTCGGCGAGGTCAGCTGGTGCTGGAGGATGTTCCTGGTTATTTCCGGCGGGGGATCGCTATTGGGGACGCCGTTGTCGTAGCACTGGTCGTCCTCGCACAGGCCCGGGAAGCCGCCCAGGTAATCGGATTTCATGTAGGCGGCCAGGGGCCCGGCGGCCATGGGGATGGTCAGCAATATGGCCAGTGTCGTGGCCAGCGCGGTGGCCAGGGTAGCGGCCCAGACTTCCCGCCCGAATGGATGAGGCCAGGGCCGGCGGGACGGGCTGGGGGCGGCTCGGGTCATGGCCTCTGGGCCAGGGCCCGGAGTCGGTCGAGGGCTTTGCGGGGGCCGTCGGGGGCGGGCTCGGAGAGATAGTCAATGACCAGGCTGGCCAAGGCCGGGGCGACGACGGGTTTTTCGGCCAGGTACCGGAGGCCGGCCAGGCCGGCTTGGCGGGACTTTTGGGGATCGTCAAGAAAGGGCGAGAGGGCGTCGGCCAGAAGGTTTTTGGGGGCGGTTATGGCCGCCCCCCGGGCGATAAGGGCCTCGGCCTCGGCCTTGAAGCTATCCATGTGGGGCCCAAAGAAAACGGGCTTTCCGGCGGCGGCCGGCTCCAGGGGGTTATGCCCGGTGCCCCCATCGACAAAGCTCCCCCCGACTATGGCCAAATCGCCTTGGCCGTAAAGGGAAGCCAGAAGGCCCATACGGTCGACGACGGTAACTTGCCCCGGTTCCGGCCGAAGGGATTCGGTTTCCGAATACAGGCTGGGCGTCCAGCCAAAGGACTCGATGAGGCGCAGGACCTCGGTGAGCCGGGTCAGGTGCCTGGGGGCGATGGCCCAGGCCGGGCCCGAGTCGAGCCCTTTACCGGAGAGCCGCAAGGCGGCGGCCAGGATGGGCACCTCCTCGCCCGGGTGGGTGGATCCGGCCAAAATCAGCGGCGGTTGGGGCCAAGGCCCGGACAGGTCATGAGCCTTATGGGCGGCCAAGCCGGCCTGGGCCTGGGCGACGAGGCGATCGAACTTGGGCGAACCCAGGGCGGCGGCTTTGGCGGGATCGAGGCCCAGATCGGTCAAGAACTCCAGATCCGTTTGGCCGATGGTGGCCGCCAGGGCGGGGACGGCCAGGGTTTGGCCGATAAAACGGCGGAAGCGCCCCAGGCGTCCATGGGAGCGCCGGGAGAGGCGGGCCGAGAGCATGAGGACCGGGATGGAGCGGAGACGGCACTGGTGGTAGAGCTCGGGCCAGATCTCGGTTTCGATGACTACCAGGGCCCTGGGGGCTACCCGGTCCAGGAAACGGCCCGGGGCGCCCAGAAAGTCTAAGGGCGGGGCGGAGATTTGGGTTTGGGGCCCAAGGAGGGCCGGGCTGTTGGCCAAGCTATTGGCTTGGCTATTGGCCAAGTCGGGGGCAGGCGCTTTGATGGCCTCTTCCAGGAGGTCCAGCCCGGTGGGGGTGGCTGCGCTCAGGAGGACCGGCGCGGTGAAGCCTTGGTCGCGCAGGGCTTGGAGGATGGCCAGGGAACTACCGGACTCCCCCACCGAGGCGGCGTGGAGCCACAGGGGGCCTCCGCCGCCGGCCAGGGTGTTCCCCAGGCGCTCGGGCCAACGGGTCCCGAAGCGGCCCCGTAGGGTCGGCAGGATTAGGGCCGGGCCCAGGGCCAGGGCCCCCAGGGCCCGATAGGCCAAAAGACTCAGTGGGGCCACTTTGAGCCGACGATGGACTCGGTGGCCGTCCCGGAACCGTTGGTTTGGTTGTCCTGGAAGAGCCCCAAGTTTAGGATTAAGGGAGGATATCCACCCCTTCGGGTGGTTTCGGCCACGTATTCGCGGGTGTAAGGAAAAACCATTTGGGGAAAATGTTTATGCACCAGGGTATCTTGCTCCGGCTGGGGCACCGGGGCGGATAGGGCAAAGACGGCGGCGAATTCCACCTCGAGGGAAAAGGGTACCTCCGGCCCGGCTTGGGTCTTAAAGCTCTGGATGAAGTTGGCCAAGGCGCCGTTTTGGGAAAATTCGGCGGCGTTGCGCAGACTCAGGCCCAAGGCGATCACCTCGCCCCTGGCCGGTTGTTTATATTGCGGGTTATGCAGAAACATGGATTTCTGGAGCCGCAGTTTTATCATGTCGAAGTTAATTTTAAACATCAAAATCACCCCAAAAGTCCTCTCGGAGAGAGAGGGGGGATCGTTGGTCCAAACTTTACTTTGAAGCGATACCTTGAATCTCCTAAGATACCTTACGTTGCCCCTAAAGTGGGCTTTGAACCTCTGTTCTCAAGCTTTGGTCGGCGGTTAAAGGCCTCCCCCCGGGGAGGGCGGCGCGGGCGTCCCGGGCCGGTCCCAAGCCGGATCTAAGCTGGACCAGGGACGGAAAAACTAAGGCCCCGCGGGGAGTAAGGTAGTAAAGCCAGAGCCATTATACCACCCAAAGAGGGCTTTTGGGTTAAACGGCCAGGCTATCGGGCTTGCCGGGCCGTTATTTGGCCCCTTGGGCCCCCGCCGCCTCCGGCGTTGGTGGAGGGGCTTGGCAGGGCGGGACCGGTTCGATGGCGTAGGCCTCCACGTGGGCGTTTTCGTCGCTTTTGATGGTCACCCGGCGGCCCAAGCGCCGTTCCAGGTCCTCCAGGGCCGAGCCTTCCTCGAGAATCAGGGCCTTGGTCGAGGAGTGGACGGTCAGGACCAGATCCTGGCCGGGGTAGTCTTGGGCGGCCACTTCCAGATCCCTAAAGGCCTGGTGGCAGACCGAGGCCGGGGAGAGGAGGAAGCCCTGGCCCTGGCAGTAAAAGCAGGGGCCGCGCATCAGGCGGTCGATGTTGTCCCGGGTGCGCTTGCGGGTCATTTCTATGAGGCCCAATTCGCTCATGGGCAGGACCTTGGTCTTGGCCTTGTCGTAGCGAAGCACTTCCTTAAGGGCCTGGGAGACCCTCTCCCGGTTAAATTCCTTGTCCATGTCTATAAAATCTATGACGATTAGCCCACCTATGTTTCTTAGCCTTAACTGGTAGGCTATTTCCCGGACCGCTTCCAGGTTGGTCTTAAGAATGGTCTCCTCGAGGTTATGCCGGCCCACGTAGCGGCCGGTGTTGACGTCGATGACGGTCAGGGCCTCGGTGGAATCGATGACCACGTAGCCGCCGCTTTTGAGCCAAACTTTTTTATTGAGGGCCCGGGCCAGATCCGTTTCCACGTTGTGGGCCTCGAAGAGGGGTACCAACCCTTCGTAAAGGGAGACGTCCGGGGTCTGCTCCGGGGAAAAGGACGAAAGAAATTTTCTGATTCGCTCAAACTGGCCCCGATCGTCGATGACCAAACGGTCGACCCGGTCGGTAAAGAGATCCCGGACGGCCTTGAGGGTGGCGTCCAGTTCCTGGTGGACCAGGGCCGGGGCCTGGGATTCGTCGGCCTCGGCTTGGATCTTCTGCCAGAGCTGGTCGAGGAAACTGGCCTCGGCCTTGATCTCGTAGTCGGTGGCCCCTTCGGCGGCCGTCCGGGCGATGAAGCCGTTGTCGGCGGGGAGGGACTCCAATATCTCCCGAAGGCGCTTGCGCTCGTCCTCGTCTTCGATGCGCCGGCTGACCCCCAAATGGTTAACCTTAAACATCAAAACCAGCCGGCGGCCGGGGATGGACATGTGCGTGGTAACCCGTGCCCCCTTTTGGCCGATGGGCTCTTTCGAGACCTGCACCAGTAGGTCCTGGCCCTCGGAGATTAGCGACTCTATGGGCTGGCTGATGGGCCTTTCGGCCGGCGCCCCGCCGGGCCTTAGGCCATCCAGCCCGGGATCGCCCACCAGGCGAGCACCATCGACTCCCAGATCGCCGCCGGGCCGTAGGTTATCCTCCTGACCGTCGCCGTTGTCGTCGTCGCCGTTCCCGCTTTGGTTGCCCATCAGCCGGGAGAACTCCTTTTCCGAGTCGAAGATGTCGTCGACGTAAAGAAAGGCGGCCTTATCCAAGCCGATGTCCACAAAAGCCGCCTGGAGCCCAGGCAGTACCCGGATGACAGTCCCCAGGTAGATGTTTCCCAACAGCCCGGCCCCCTTGGCCCCGCGCTCAAGCTGGAACTCGACCAAAAGGCCGTTTTCCATCAAGGCGATTCGGGTCTCGTAAGGACGGTAGTTGATTAGGAGTTCCGAGGTCATGGTTTGCCCCGCCTTTGGCTTCCCCCCGGGGCCCAGGCTATGGCCCAGGCCCGGCCAAGGGAGTCAAAACTACTGGGTTTTCGGCATCCGGAGGCATGGTGGAAAAGGTCGTGAAATTGAAGCGAAAAAAACGGGAAAAGGGTTTAAGGACGCCCCGGGGCGCGCCCTGGGGCTCGGCCGGAAGGTCGCCTAGGGGCAAGCTTGGCCGTTTGCTTGGCCGTTTGCCCGGCCGGTCGGTTTGGGGGTTTGGGGGTCCCGGCTCGCGGGACCGCGGTCTCGTCGGTATCCAATATGGTCGCGAGTTTCGTCAGGCGGGCCTTAAAGGTCGGTTCCAGGGACCAGACGATCTTGGCGGTTTCCAAAGGTTTTGGGGTGCCTTCCAGGCCAATCCTTATGGTCAAAAGAGCCCGGAAGGGGTCCGGGTTCGACGCTTCCCAGATATAATCGTCCAACGGGAAATCCCGCGGACCTCTCTTAGGATCAGTATAGCTTAAACGGGCCCCCGAAAAAAGTGGAGGGCTAAGGAAAACGGGATCTTGGCTCTCTATTAGCCAACGCGAGGCCAGGGCCCTGGGCTTGGGGCCCTCGGGCGGCAAGGGGACCAAGCTTTGGAAGGCCAAGCCCTGGGGGAGGCTTATGGCGGACATAAGATCCTCGGTCGGGACAAAGGCCTTGAGACTAAAGATCAAACACTCGTCCAGGCTGGCTACTCCCAAAGGCAGGGCGGTCAGAAAGGAGACCTTGGGGTGGGGGTGAAAGCCTTGGCTCACGGTCAGTTCCAGCCCGGCTCGCCTAAAGGAGCGCTTAAAGGACTCGACCATCTCCAAGTGCCCCAACAGGGTCATGGCCCCGTCCTTGGTAAAGCGGGCTAGGTAACGAAACTCCGTATCCGGTGGGCCTTTTTTTACGACCGTTTTGGTCTGGCCCGGTTCCGTCCCTCCGCCGCCGGTGGAAGTCCCCGGGACCAAAGGCTCATCCGCTCCCGCTTGGGTCGGGGTCGGCTCAAGGGCGGCGGCCAAGTCTATCTTGGCCGGACCCTGGCAGGCCCCGCAGCCCTGACAGCCGATTTGGCGGCAGTCGCCGGTGGTTTGGCCGGCCTTGGCCTTGGCCAGTTCGGCCAGAAGATAGTCCCGGTCCGGGCCGCAATCCAGGTGATCCCAAGGCAAAGTCTCGTCCGGATCCCGGGCCCTGAGAAACTCCCCTTGGTCGAAGCCCAAGTCCTCCATGGCCCCCAGCCAGTGGTCCAGCTTGAAGTGGTCGTTCCAGGCCTCAAAACGCGCCCCGCGCCTAAAGACCTCCAAGAGTAGCCGGCCCAGTCTCCGATCTCCCCGGGAGAGAAGGCCCTCCACAAAACTTACCCCGGGATCGTTAAAGCGGACCGTGAGACCCGGCTGGCGGGAGGCTTCCCGGACCAGGTTAAGGCGGGCCTTGATGGTCCCCACGTCCGAGCCCGGTTCCCACTGGAAGGGGGTGTGGGCTTTGGGGGTGAAGTGGGCCAAGCCCACGTTGATCCTGGCCTTGGAGAGGCGCTTTATTTGTTTGCTTAAGTTTACGATGGCCCTTAGATCGTCGTCGGTCTCGGTCGGAAGGCCGGCCATGAAGTAAAGCTTTAGGGTGTTCCAGCCCAAGTCGAAGGCAATTTTGGCCGCCTGAAAAATGTCTTCCTCGGTAAGGTCTTTGTTTATTACCGCCCGTAGCCTTTCGGTCCCGGCCTCGGGGGCCAAGGTGAAGCCGGTCTTGCGGACCCTTTTGATTTGCCTGGCCAAGCCTTTGGAAAGGCTCTTAACCCTTAGGGAGGGGAGCGAGAGCGAGACCGAGCTCCGGGCGTGCCGGTCCATGAAGCCCTCGACCATGGCCTCGATCTGGCTGTGGTCCCCGGCGGAGAGCGACAGAAAGGCCGCCTCGTCTTGGCCGGTGAAGTCCAAATTTTTTTGGATGAGCTCCAGGACCTCCCCGGCCGTCCGTTCCCGGACCGGCCGATAGAGAAAGCCGGCTTGGCAAAAGCGGCAGCCCCGGGAGCAGCCCCGGCCGATCTCGACAACCACCCGGTCGTGGACGGGCTTTACCAGGGGCGAGATCTGGCAATCGGGGAAGGGCGCGCCCTTTAGGCTCGGGGCCACGGCCCTGACCACCTGGCCATGGCCCGGTTTCTTGGGCTCAATGGCCACCAACCGGCCCCGTTCGTAGACGGGCCTGAAAAGCGAAGGCGCGTAGACCCCGGGCCTTCCGGCCAAACGGTCGAAAAGCTCGCCCTTGGGGGCCTTTTCCTTGCGCCAGTTTTTAATGATCTCCAAATCTTCCATGAAAGAGGCCTCGGCGTCCCCCAGGAAGAATATGTCAAAAAAATCGGCCAAGGGCTCGGGGTTTGAGGCCCCGGGGCCTCCCCCGGCCACCAAGGGCGCGTCCTGGCCCCTCTCGGCGGCCAGCGGGTTTAGGCCGGCCAGATCGAGCATGTTCAGTATATTGGTGTAGCCCATCTCGTATTGGAGGGAGAAGCCGATCAGGTCGAAATCCCCAACCGGTCTAGCCGATTCCAAACTGACCAAAGGGCGCCCAGAGGCTCGAAGCTTTTCCTCCAGGTCCAGCCAGGGAGCGTAGACCCTCTCGGCGCTAAAGCCCCGCCGCCCGTTAATCATGTGGTATAGGATTTTGTGGCCCAGGTGACTGTGGGCGATCTCGTAGAGATCGGGAAAGGCCAGGGCCACCCTAAAGAGGCCCCCGGAGGCGTCCGGGCTAAGGTTGGCCTTGGCCCCAAGCTCCAGCCCCAAATAACGGGCCGGTTTTTCTAAGCCCAGCCAAAATTCGGCGTCAAAAGTCAAAACAAAAAACCTCGAAACCTCGATAAAAAAAACCCAATCGCCCCCGACGGTATCCGCCGGCGGCGCCTGCCAAAGGCGTCCTCGCCGGCCGCCCGCCCGCTTGGCCCAAAACCTACCGGCTTCGGCCAAGGGCCCATTATAACCCGCCCGGCGAGATTTTTCCCGACCCCAAAGAAAAAAGCCTCCCGCCGGCCGGGCCGGCGGGAAGCTTGGGAAAGGCGGTGGTTTTGGGAGGCCGGTGAGGCGTCAGTCGCCGGAGACCAGTTCGTTCGAGAGGGCCTTAAGGGCGGCGTCGATTTCTTCCAGGATCCGGTCGCAGGCCTCGGCCGGGTCCGGGGCGTCTCGGATGGGCCGCCCAATGACCAGCAGATCGGATCCGGCGGCCAAGGCCGATCCCACCGTGCCCACCCGTTTTTGGTCGTCGTTGGCCACTTGGCCCCAGTCGGGCCTGATACCCGGGGTGACCAGAAGCGGGGCCGGTCCGAAGCGGGCCCTCAGATCGGCCGTTTCCAGGCAAGAACAGACCAACCCGCCGCAGCCGGCGATCAGGGCCCTCTGGGCCAGACGGGCGGCGTAGAGGCCGGGTTTTCGGTACTCTTCGGTTAACTCGTCCAGAGAGGAAGGGTCCAGGCTGGTCAGAAGGGTTACCCCCAACACGGTCGTTTGGCCGGCCTTGGCCGCCGCCGCTTTCATCATTTCCAGCCCGCCTTGGGCGTGGACGGTCAAGAGATCGACCTTCAAGGCCTTGGCCGACTCGGCGGCCCGGCCCACGGTGGCTGGGATGTCGTGGAGCTTAAGATCCAAAAATATCCCGGCCTCGGGCGAAGCCTGGCGCAGGTCGCTCAAGAGGGACGGGCCTTCGGACACGAAAAGCTCCAGTCCCACCTTAAAGAAACCCACTTTGCCGGCCAGGGCCTTGGCCAAGGCCAAGGCCCTGGCCCGGTCGGGAACGTCCAGGGGTAGGGCCAACCGTTTGGCCGGGTCGGCCGATTCCCTTATGGTTTGGGCTAGCACTCGATTATCCTTAGGCTTGGCGCCGTCACTCATCGTCGAGATCGTCGAGCAAATCTTGCCCCAGATCCATGGAATCCGATTCGGCGATGTCCAGAGAGTCGTCGTCGGGGATCTCGAAATCGCTTAAGGCGTCCAGATCCTCGTCGGCCACCCTGGCCTCTTCCATGACCGCCGGCGGGACCAGGAAGGTCTCGCCCGGGGCGGCGGCGACTTGCGGTTTAAGGTCCCCGGTGGATTCCAAGGTCTGACGAATCTTCTGGACCGTGGGATCGCTTACCTGGGGTGGCAGGGAAGGCAGTTCCGGGGAAACCGAAGGCGGCCTTTGTCCCGGCGGTGGGGGCGGGGGCGGCGAAAACGTGTCGTCCTCCAAGAGATTCACGCCATTCGGGCCCTGGCTTAAGGTTGAGACCTCCACCGGGGGCTCCATGGTGTCGTCGGGCTCCAACATGACCTCCGGCTCGTCCAGATCCGGCTCGACCTCGGGCATGGGTTCCGGCATGGGCGGTGGCGGCGGCGGGGCCGGTCTCTGGGCCGTCAATTCCGGGGCCAAGGGCGCTCCCAACGGCGGCGCCCCGCCTCCCAACGGCGGCGCCCCGCCTCCCAAAGGCGGCGGCCCGGCCAAAGGCGGAGGCCCGGCCAAAGGCGGCGCCCCACCTCCCAAAGGCGGTGTCCCACCGCCCAAAGGCGGCGCCCCGCCCGCCAACGGTGGCGGACCAGCCAAAGGCGGCGGCCCGGCCAGCGGCGGGGGACCCGCCAAAGGCGGAGGCTCTACGGGAGGCGGACCCAATGGCGGGGGACCAACCGGGGGAGGCCCCAAGGGTGGCGGCGCCATCGATGGAGCGCCAAAAGTTCCGCCCTGCTGGCCGCCTTGGGGACCGCCAAACTGGCCGCCTTGCGGAGCGCCTTGGGGACCGCCGAATTGGCCGCCCTGCGGGCTGCCTTGGGGACCGCCAAACTGGCCGCCTTGCGGAGCGCCTTGGGGACCGCCAAACTGGCCGCCTTGCGGAGCGCCTTGGGGACCGCCGAATTGGCCGCCCTGCTGGCCGCCTTGGGGACCGCCAAACTGGCCGCCTTGC
>JAIRNQ010000210.1 GCA_031257955.1 Deltaproteobacteria bacterium
CCAAGACCAGCCGGCTGGTCTTTCGCCTGGACGTCCACGCCTTTAACTTCCCTTACCATTTCAAGAAGGGTCGCCTGGACGCCGTAGTCTTTGCCAACGTCAGCCCCCAATTGACCCAAGATCCCCCGGGCCTCAAGGTGGACAACCGCAAAGCCCTCCAGTTCTGGTGGCTGGGCCTCTCGGTCGACAAACCCCCCTTCGATCGGCTAGAAGTCCGGCAGGCCGTGCGCTTGGCCCTGGACAAGAAAAAAATCGTCGAGTCGGGCCTCCCTGGGACCGAGCCCCTCCACACCATCATCCCCAACGGCATCCCCGGCCACTGGGCCGAGGCGCCAATTTTTCCCTATGCCCCCGAAGACGCCCGGCGCCTCATGGCCCAAGCCGGCGTGCCCCGAGGCACCAAAATAAACCTGGGCGCCGACCCTTCCGAAATCGACTTTGCCGTTCTGGAAATAGTCCGGGCCAATCTGGTGGACATCGGCTTCGACGTCCGCTTCGAGATGTCAAACCGCAAGCAGCTCATGGAAAAAATCGAAAGCCGACAACGGGACATGTACATTTTCTTCTACAACGCTTACCAGGACGCCTATCTCTCCCTCCGCTGGTTCGTTACCGGCCAGCTATATAACTTCTCCCATTGGAACAACCCCGCCTACGACAAAATAGTCGCCCAAATCGCCCACGAAACCGACGAAGACAAACGGCTTAAAATGATCCTCGAGGCCCAAAAGCTTATCGTGAGCGACGCTTGGGGCGTCTGGCTGGCCCAAGGCCACAACTCCATCCTCTACAACGACTACGTGGACATCGGCCGCCCCCTGCCCGATGGTTTCCTAACCCCCTGGACCATGCGCAAGAAAAATTAATAACTCACTTTATCCAATACATAAAAACATCCAATAACCCCACCTTCCTCATCCCGCCTCCGGCCCCACCCGACCCGGGCCAAGCGCGCCTTCTGGCCCACCAGCCGGCATATAACGCTAAAAAAAACGAGACCCCGACAACATCGGCGCCCCGTTATTACCCGTCAATCTATTGTTCAACCACTCTATAGTTTCCAGTCTATGACCCTTTGCGCCGATCCACCCAACGAAATGTCCAAACTTTGGGCCTTTTCAATGATGAACTTATGGGCTGCGGCTAGGACATTTCTATCGCAAGCTTGTGGCCGAATTGCAGGACATTTCTACTGTAGGCTTATGGGCTGGGGCGTTCATGGTTGGGGCAAGTAAATTGGGAGTTAATATTTTTTTGATGATAAAAGGCTATACAGAAATAACCATACATTTTATACGAGTTAGTCTTGCCTATCGGCGGACAAGGTTTTTTCTTTCCACAAACTCGCGGCTGGCAACCTCGGGCGGGGACCAAAGATATTGGAAGGAAAAACGTTGATTATGCTTGAGCCGACAATACTGGGACAAACTCGGGAGGGTGACAATAGGGCAATAACGGAATTTGGTTGAAGGGACCGTAGGGTGGGGCTTGGGTGGCCCGGAACTTGGGAAAGCGGAGCGGGTTATGGTTTAAGGGTTAGGGGAGTTTCTCGGCCACCAACCAGGACCAGCGGTAGGGAATTTGGTTGCAGGGACCGTAGGGTGGGGCTTGGGTGGCGCGGAACTTGGGAAAGCGGAGCGGGTTATGGTTTAAGGGTTAGGGGAGTTTCTCGGCCACCAACCAGGACCAGCGGTAGGGTTTGTTAACCACCAGTTCAATCTTTCCTTTGGAGCGGGTATCGGGGACGAAGGTTGAGCGGTAGCCAAGTGAGGATAGGAATTTGGAGACCTCGGTTCGGGACCATTGATTCCAGTAGCCTTTAAGGTGGTTGAAGCCAGGATCGAGGAACCCGTCGATCTCATATTTGACGATTGTTTTGGAGGCGAAGAAATCACGAATTATTAGGGCCCTGGCACCGGTAGCGGCCAAGCGGTCCAGGGGTTGCCTGAAGTCGGCGTTGAAGGAAAGGGTGTTTATCATTACGACGATTTGACAGCGAAAGTCTTTGAGGTCGCGCACGTCACCGAGGGTGATTTTGGAAGGGTCTAGGCCAAGTTTGCGAAAAGCCGATTTGGCGATTTTGACCATGCTTGGACTGGAATCAAGCCCGCGGTAGTCGGTCTTGAGGCCACGGCGTTTAAGGGAATGGTAAAAATGGGCCCCGCCGCAGCCAACGTCCAGAAGGATAGGGCGGCCTGGGGTCACGAAAGGCGCGACCAATTCGGCCCCTTGGGCGGCGCAATCCATCTCGGGCGCAAGGTCCAGGCCCCGGCGCCGAACCAGCGAACGCAACTTTCGGGAGTGTTCCCATATGTTTAGGTCCGGGTTCGGTATCATTGGTGGGCCATGGTCGGGTGGGGCGGGGGAATCGGCGTTTTAGGCCGGAGTTTCCGGGCTCGGCTCGGAGGCCGCGGGGGCAGTCTCGGGTGTCGCTGGGGTCGGCGGTTCCTGGGCCGATTCTTGGGAAGGTTCGGCCGGGTCCGGGGCGGAGTCAGGGGCCTGGGCCACCAGGCCGATCGATTCGGCCGGGTCAGGCACCTGGTCAGGTGCTTGGGCCTCCAGGCCGGTCGGTTCGACCGGGTCGGGCTCCTGGTCAGGGGCTTGGGCCTGAGCGGGGTCGGGACCGGGGTCCTGGGGGATTTCCGGGGGCAGTTCGGCCACCAGGCCATCGGCGATGGCTTGGCGGAGAACGGCCATGACCCGTTCGCGGCGGTTTTTGACGGTGGCGTCCAGGAGGCCGGCGTCGGATTCCATAACGATGTCGCCGGGGCCTAAGCTGGGGTCGGGCTTGAAGGTGACGTTGACGACGCCGTCAACCTTGTCGCGTAAGGCTTTTCTGGCCTCCTCGATTTCGGCCATGTCCTCGGGGCGGACCCGGAAGGTGGCCGCGTTGCATTTACTGAGATAATCCACGCAGGCGGAGAAGGCCCCGGCGGCTAAGCCTTGGCCGTTTTCGATTTCTTTGTTGACGATGGCCTCGGCGGCGTCCACGGCCAGGGCGACCATGGAGGGGGCGTTGCGCTTCCAAAGTTCGTGCCAGATACCGTCAATGCGGGAGACGATTTGAAAAAACCCCTTGGCCTTGGTCAAGATCTCGTTCTTGGCTTGGAGCGCTCCCATCTCTTGGCCCTTGGCCCGACCTTCATCCAGCCCCTGGGCATTGGCTTTGGCCTTGGCTTCCTCGGCCTCTTTTCTGGCTTGCTCCAGTATTTGGCGCCTTTGGTTTTCGATGTCGGCCCGGATTTGGTCGATTTCCGCCTCGCGGGGGGCCAGGGCGGCCTCGCGGGCCAGGACCCCGACCAGGACCTCGTCGGCTTGGGTTTTTAGGGCCTCGGTTTCGGACTTCAGTCTGTCGGTCTCGGCGGCCTTGGCTTCCATCTCGGCCACTTTGGCCTTGGCCTCGTTAACGATGGCCTCGGCTTGAACTTGGGCGTTTTTTTGGCCCTCGGCCTCAATGGCGGCGGCTTGTTCGCGGGCGGCCTTTTCGATTTCCTGGGCCTCGGCCTTGGCCGTTTCAAGCAAGTTGGCCTCCAATCGGCGACCCTGCTCGAAGGCCCCGGAAACTATCTCGGCGGCTTTTTTGTTGGCCATCTCCAGGGTTTTGACTATGCCCGTGTCCCGGGTGTCCATCTCGACGTATTCATAGTTTTCGGGCTGGGGGGTGTCTTTAAATTCCTCCCGAAACTCGGCCTCTTCAATCTTGCCGGGGTCGAAAGGGGTGAAGAGGTAACCCAGGGAAGGCTCGCCGTCGCCCGGGTTGGGCGGACCGGTGCCTTCGGTCTGGGCCCAGCCGTCGCTTTCCTTGGGGGCCGGCCTCTCGAACTCGTCAAAAGTCGGGACCTCGGCAACGGGAGCGCCGCCCAAGGATTTTGCCTTCTCGCCCAAGCCAGCGTGCCCGAAATCTTCGGGCTGAAAGCTTGAATCGGCCGGGTTGTTGGGCCCGCGATCGTGGGGTTTGTCAGGCAAGGCGGCGGCCTCCGGGTAGTGGGGACAAAACTGGGGGAATCGTTTGGTCGCTTGGGTCGCTTTAGGCGATCCCCCGGCTTAAAGCCGTGGGGTTTGGCTGGGCTCAGACGAACTGGTCGCCGCCGTCGCCCTTGCCGATGACGATCTTGCCCTCGGCTTCCAATTTCTTGGCCGCCCTCAGGATGGCCTGCTGGGCCTTTTCAACGTCGGCCATTCTGGTCGGGCCCATGGCCTCCAGATCCTCCCGAATCATCGAGGCGGCCCTCTCGGAGAGGTTGGAGAAGATCTTCTCTTGCATGGCCGGCGAGGCGGCCTTTAGCGAGAGGGTAAGCTCGTCGTTGTTAACCTCTTTAAGGATGGTTCTGATGGAACGATCGTCAACGTTAATGAGATCCTCAAACACGAACATAAGTTTTCTTACTTCGTTGGCCAGATCCGACCTTTCTTCCTCAAGTTTGGTTAAAATGGCGTTTTCGGTGTTCTGATCCACTTGGTTGAGTATCTCGGCCACGGTGCTGCTACCGCCGGCCGGGCGTCCGCCGACCGGGCCCTGGGCTTTAATCTCTTCCCGTAGGACCTGCTCTACCTCGTCCAGAACGGAGATGGGAACGGAGTCGAGGTCGGCTATGCGCAGCATAACGTCTTGCTGAAGGGGCTCCGGAAATTCGCTGATTATTTGGGCGCTTTTGCCGGGATCGATATGGGCCAGGATCAGGGCGATGGTCTGGGGATGCTCGGTGCGGATAAAGTTCCCCAGGGCCTTGGCGTCGATGTTTTTGATGTTGGAGAAAGGCACCGGAGAATTAACGTCCTGAATCAGCCCATCGGCCCTGGAACCGTCCAGGGCCCGGCCTATGGTGTTTTTGAAGAAGTCGTCGCCTTTAACCCGTATCTCTCCGGGCTCCTCCATTGTCTGCAAAAACTCCCACAAAACGTCTTGGATCTGAGTCGGGGTGACGTTCTGGATATTGCTCATGGCTTTACCCAGGCTCTTGATCTCAATGTCCTCAAGCTCTTTGAAGACGTCGGTGGTGAATTCCTCGCCCATGGTTAGGAGAAATATGGCCGCCTTCTCCGGTCCGGCCAACTCGTGGGGCTGGGCTTTGTTTTCGTCGCGGGCCATGGCTTATCTCTCCTGGGCGGATTCCTGCTGCGGCTTCTGCTCAATCCAGTTTCTAAGCATGCCAACAGTCCGCTCCATGTTCTCCCGGGCCAGGGGCATCATCTTCTCCCGGCTAAGCTGGCCGTAAGCCAACTGCTGGGGTGTCTCTTCGGTCTCGTCCGGTTCCTCGTCGTCGTAGTCTTCGACATCCTCCACTTCCTGGGGCAAGGTCTGGTCGGACGCGGCGGCGGCCTGGGCGGCGACTGAGGCGTCGGCGATGAGCGGTTCGGGCGCGGCTTCCTTGGGCGGCAAGGGCAGCGGGAGGCTGTCCCCCGGGCCGCCGCTCATGGGATAGTCGGGCAATACCGCCTGTTCGGCGCCGGAACCGACCGGCTCGACCTCTTTCTTAAGCCAATTGAGGATGGGCCTGACAACGAAGAGGAAGAACAGTATGATTAGTATGAGGTTCAGGAAAGGCCGTCCGAACTCGCGCAGGAGATCCAAGAGGAAGATAGCCCAAACCGAGACGGTCTCCTCACCCCGGTAAAACTCAAGACTTGTCACTGACACGGTGTCGCCTCTCGCTTCGTTAAAACCTATCGTGTTTTGAATGGCCTCTCGCAGCTGGGCCAAGCGTTCTTCGGGCAGAGGGGTAAAGACTTTGGTCCCGTCCTCGGCCACGGTGAAGACGCCGTCAACCAACACGGCTACGCTAACTTTTTTCAAATCCCCACTGGAGGAGAGGGTCTGACGCTTAATGGTCGTGACCTCGTAATTGGTGGTCTCCTCGGTGCGGGAATAGACTTCCTGGTTGCCGTCCTGGCCGGAATTTTGACGGTTGGCCGTGCCCAGCTCGTAGGTGGCGTTGGGTATACCGGCGTAGGCCCGGCCCGGACCCTGGCTGCGTTCCTGGATCCTTTGCTCGCTGCGGACGGCGGTACGCTCAGGGTCGTAAATGTCTTCGTTGGTGACCACCTCTTTCAGATCCAGTTCCACGTTTACCTGGGTGGTGGCCTTATAGGGACCAAGGACCCTCTCAAGCATGGCGTTAATCCGGTTGGCCAGATCCCGCTCGAAGGCCCTCTTCTGCTTTAGCTGATCGTCATTTAACAGTCCGGGTTTTTGACTGTCTTTGCTCCAAAGGAGCCCGCCGTCGGTATCTATGACCGAGACGTTGTCGGGAACCAAGCCGTCAACGGCCGAACACAAAAGATGGACGATGCCCATGAGCTTGGCTTTGTCCAGCTCCGAGCCCCTGGTTAACGTCAAAACCACCGAAGCGGTGGGATCTTTCTGGTCCTCTATGAAAAGGGTCTCCCGGGGGACGGTCAGGTGAATCCTGGCGTCGGTCACCTCGGGGAAGCGCATTATGGTTCTTTCCAGCTCGCCCGTAACCGCCCGCTGGAGCTTTATCTTCTGCTCCAAATCGGTCGTGCCCAGCTTGTGTTCGTCAAAAAGTTCAAACCCCACCCCGCTTTTGGAGGGGAGTCCTTTCATGGCCAAATCCAGTCTAGTTTCCTGGGCCTTGCCCACGGGCATCTCAATGGCCGTGCCGCTTTGGGCCAAGCGGTAAGTAACGTTTTCTTTCTTCAGCTCGGCGGTTATGGCCCCGGCGTCCTCCGGGCTCAGGTCGGAATAAAGGACCTCGTAAGGCGTGTCGCTTCCCGAAAAGAGGAAGAAAAGCAAGGCCCCGGTGATCAAAAATAACGCGATGCCGGCGAATATTAATTTAGAGGGCGGCGTGGCGGCGATGCGCTCGCGCCCCCGAGAGTATTGTTCCGAAAAACTGAAGGCCATAATCTTTTCCCCGAATCCATGCCTAGAAGGCGGCTAATAGGGTTTATGGATACCCGGGGACCTAGAGAAGCAAGATCGGGGCCATGTTTTTTAATCCTGCGGCCTGGCCCGCGCCCGCCCATTCATTATAGCTTAACATAATAGAGTCGGATTGGGATATAAAATTCGAGGCTAACCCGGAATGGTAGCCCAGGCACCAAATCATATCGGATCAAGTGACTAGTAAAAATATACCCAATTCCCTCAAAATCACCTATTTCCCAAAAGTATCACAAAATTTCTTGATACTTCCTCATTCCGACCAAAGGCGCCCCGAAGGCTCGTCCCCCTTGGCCAGCGAGTTGAATCCCAATTCCCAGACCCCCATAAACGGGCTGAGGCGCCCGTAGAGAGAACGATCGCCTTGGAGAGGTAGGAGAGTAGCCACTCTGCCTTCCGACGCGCCTGCGGGCCCTCTGGGCCCGATTTTCCCCGGGGTTAGTTTTTTACCTTTTGTGGTGGGTAAACCCAAGGAGGGTTAAATCTCGCTCTTGGGGTTTGCGGTGGGCAAGTCCGTGGAGGGTTAAAGCCCGGCTTGGGGGCCCGTGGAGGGTTAAAGCCCGGCTTGGGGGCCCGTGGAGGTGGGTAAGTCCGTGGAGGGTTGGCCCCAAGCCAGCTTTAAGCCAGTTTGGGGCCAGGGGAGGGGGTTAATTGGCGCCGTGGCAGTGTTTGTATTTTTTACCCGAGCCGCAGGGGCAGGGTTCGTTTCGGCCGATCTTGGGGCCGGTTCTGAGCGAGGGCGAAGGCTCGGAACGCTGACCCGAGCCGCCGTGTTGGTAGACATAGTTGCCGGTCTTGCGTTTGGGGAGGGGTGGGGGATCGTAGGTCCCGGTGCTTTGTTCGTCTATCTCGCCGCTTTCCTCGTCGACGATCAAGGTTCTCTGGGTCAGGACGAAATTGGTGATGTTGGCCAGACTGTCGGTCCGGATCCGGGCCACCATCTCCTCGAACATCTCGAAACCCTCCCGCTGGTATTCCCGCAAAGGATCCTTCTGGGCGTAGCCCCGAAGACCAATGCCTTCCTTGAGCCGGTCCATGTTGAGAAGGTGATCCTTCCAATGGCTATCCAAGGTAGACAGTAAAAGCCAGTTGGCCACGGCGTAGAACTTGGCTTCGCCATATAAAGCCACCCTTTCGTTAAGATATTCTTTGGCCCGATCGAGGACATAATCCATGCGGCCTTCGTTTTCCAAGGCCAAGAGTTCGTCCTGGTCGGGGACAAAGCCGAAGAGGGTCCGACACTCGGTTTCCAAATCCTTCCAGTTTATTTCCTCTATCTTGTCGCGGTCCCCAAAATACTTGAGGACAAAGACCTGGGATTCTTCATCGAGAAGGTTGACCAAGTCTGTATCATTCTTCTGGTTGGTCAGAATATGCTTGCGTTGGCGATAAATAACCACCCTTTGGCGATTCATGACGTCATCGAAATCAAGAAGGTGCTTTCTGATGTCAAAGTTGCGGTTTTCCACCTGCTTTTGGGCACCTTCTATGCCACGGGAGACGAGTCTAGACTCAAGCGGCACATCGTCGCCCAGGCCGGCCCTGGTCAAAAGGCCCGAAAATCGGTCGCTCCCGAAGATGCGCATCAGATCGTCTTCCAGGGAGAGGTAAAACCTCGATTCTCCAGGATCGCCCTGGCGGCCGCTTCGCCCGCGCAGCTGGTTGTCTATGCGTCTTGACTCGTGCCGTTCCGTGCCCAGGATAAACAAACCCCCCAGCTCCGGGACCCCTTGGCCCAAAACGATGTCGGTGCCCCTGCCGGCCATGTTGGTGGAGATGGTAACCATACCCCGCTGCCCGGCATTGGCCACTATCTGCGCTTCCTTTTCGTGAAACTTAGCGTTAAGAACTTGATGAGGTATGTTTCTGGCCTTTAACAGTTTGGAAACTTGCTCGGAGTTGCTGATAGATATGGTTCCCACCAAAACGGGCTGGCCTTTTTTGTGTAACTGCTCGATTTCGTTGACCACGGCCCGGTATTTTTCCTTGGCCGTGGCGAACACCACGTCGGTGTGGTCGGTCCGGATCATTTTGCGGTGGGTGGGCATGACGGCCACTTCCAAGTTGTAGATCTTGGAAAACTCCGTGGCTTCGGTATCCGCCGTTCCGGTCATACCGGCCAGCTTGGAGTACATGCGGAAATAGTTCTGAAAAGTGATTGAGGCCAGGGTCTGGTTTTCGTTTTCTATCTTGACCTTTTCTTTGGCTTCAAGGGCTTGATGGATGCCGTCGGAGAACCTCCGGCCGGGCATGGAGCGGCCGGTAAATTCATCGACGATTACGACCTTTCCATCGGCGACCAAGTACTCCCGATCCTTATGGTAGAGCGTATGCGCTTTTAAGGCTTGGTTTAAATGATGGAGAACGTCCATGTTGGCCGGATCGTAGAGGTTAGAAACTCCCATGAGCTTTTCGGCCTTGGCGATGCCCTCTTCGGTTAAGATGGAGGAGCGGGCCTTTTCGTCCAGGGTAAAGTCTACGTCTTTGGCCAGTTTAGGGATAACCTTGTCAACTCTTTCATATAGGGACGTGGTTTCATCGGTTGGGCCGGATATGATTAGCGGCGTTCTGGCCTCGTCTATCAATATCGAGTCCACCTCGTCAACGATGGCGTAATTAAAATCCCGCTGGACGAATTCTGAAGCGTAAAACTTCATGTTGTCCCGAAGATAATCGAAGCCGAACTCGTTGTTGGTGCCGTAGGTGATGTCCGAGGCGTAAGCCGCCCGCCTCTGATCCTCGGTCAGACCATGGACGATGGTCCCAGTGGTCATGCCCAAAAAACTGTAGATCTCGCCCATCCAGGCGGCGTCTCGCCGGGCCAAGTAATCGTTGACCGTGACCACGTGAACCCCTTTGCCGGTCAGGGCGTTGACATAGACGGCCAGGGTGGCGGCCAAGGTTTTGCCCTCGCCGGTTTTCATTTCGGCGATTCGCCCTTGGTGGAGGGTCAGCCCGCCCATGAGCTGGACGTCGAAGTGGCGCTGGCCCAGTATCCTGGCCCCGGCCTCCCTCACCACGGCAAAGGCTTCGTTAACCATCGACTCGAGCTCTTCGCCGTTCTCGAGGCGTTCCTTGAACTTGGCCGTGTGGGCCGTCAGGTCCGCGTCCGAGAGCTTGCGCATTCTGGGTTCCAAGGCGTTTATGGCGTCAACCCTTTGGGACAAGCGGGCAATCTCCCGGTCGTTGGCCGTGCCGAATAGTTTTTTTAGGACGTTAAACATAATGGCTCATGGTTTCCCACCCTGGGCTTTGGCGTCCGGGGATCGTGACGGAGGGATTATTAAAGGTTTTTCGCGACAGTCAATATCGCCGCCTTAAGGTTTTTCCGCGACATCCAAAATCGTGGCCTTATGGTTTTTCCGCGACATCCAATATCGTGGCCTTTGGGCTAGCCACCTTGGGGCCAAGCCCAAGGCCCTACCGGAAAATTAAGGGATTCTCCGGTGTCCAGTAGTAGACTATGCCACAATGGCCCGGGTTTGGCAACCATCGCATTGGGTCATTGGGCGACTAAGTAAAGGAGAGCCGGGGAATAACTTGTTAGCCAAGGAATAACTAATTCTTATAGTTATGGGCTTAAGCTTAAAGAGGTATCGTTAGTCTGGGCCGGCCAGGCGGCGGCGCTAAAACTTTGCGAAAAAAAGCGGGGAGGGTAATCAGGGGCCTTTGGAAGAGGCGGTCTTGACGTTTCCGGAGTTGGTTTTTATGAAGACCATGGGATCCACGGGGACGCCCCCCAGTATGGTCTCAAAGTGAAGGTGGGGGCCGGTGGAGCGGCCGGTGTTGCCGACCTTGGCGATGTGATCGCCCCGTTTTATGGTCTGGCCGGCCTCGACCAGTACCTCGGAGAGGTGGGCGTAGCGGGTGACCAGCCCAAAACCGTGATCGACGGTGATCATCAATCCGTAACCGTTGCCTGACCAATCGGCGGTCAAAACCACCCCGCCAGCCGGGGCGTAGACGGCCGTGCCCACTGGGCCGGCCAAGTCGAGTCCCTGGTGCATATCGGAACCCCGACCGAAGGGCGAAGCTCGGTAACCGAAGCCCGAGGTCAGACGGCCGTTAACCACCGGCATGCTGACCGGGGTGGCCGACAAAAGCGTCTCCGACCCGTGCAAGGCCGAGGTCAGCTCGCTTAGGGCCAGCTCCACGCCGGCGGAGTTGCGCTCCAGGCGGTCAAGGTCAGCGTGGATGCCCTTGATGGCCTCGGCCGGGCTACGCCACTTCTGGGTTGGTTCGCTGGGCAAGCCGCCCTGCCCCTCAAGCCCGCCCCAGGTCCAGGCCACCGTGGAAGTCAATTCAGGCCAAAGCTTTTCCAGCTCGGCCGACTCCGGTAAACCCAAGAGCCGGTTGTACTCCTGGGTCAGCAAATCCAAATTCTTTTCCCGTTCCCTTAAGCCCTCCAGCTTGCGGTCCATGTCCTGGATCCGTTCGCTAATGGCCAACAGGCGCATATCCTTGCCGGCGTTCTGGCCCTTCAATATCTCAAGTTCCATGCTCTGATCTTTAACCCCATCCAAGGCCAACCAGGAATAGAGAGAATAGATCACCATGGTCCCAAAAACTAACACGAACAAAAAAACTAAAACGGTAAGGCCCCAGACCGAAGTCGAGAAGCTTTTAACCGTTGGGGTTCCGTCCCCCTCGTTCATAACGCATATTCTAAAACGTCGAGCCATATATATAACGATCTTTCCTCCAACATTCACCGCTAACGCCAGGTGACACTTTTTTCTGTGTGATTCTATCAAACGCGACCCCCTTTGGCAACTTAAAAAAACCTCTCCCCCTTTCATAAATTAGAGTAATTTCTAATAATTTATCGCCTACTGGTCTCTCCCTCTAGCCCCATTTTACTCAAACGGCAGCCCCTCCGCCTAGAGAGAGTCCCTTTCAAAACCCTTTAAACACATGAGCCTCACGACCTCTGGCCACAGTCCCCGCCTTCCCATCCCTTTAATCAAGCGATCGTTTTGATAACTACTAATTGAAACACATTTTATCAGGCTTAATCATCTCTGGTGTTTCCTTCAAGGGTTATTGAAGCCAATTCGACAAACGCTTGGCCAATATAGACTTCCCAGCCCCTAATAATCATCAGCAATAGAAAGGCAATTATCTTTTATTTAGCAACAGTTCAATTCTATACTCATCTAATAACTCAAAATTACATCTATTTGATGTCTTATTTATCTTAAATCCCTACACTAAATACCTTAAGTTACTTTCGGTTATTTTTACGTACTAGTCAACACTTCCCCTCACTTCCAGATACTTTATGTTATTTTTACGACCCAACCAAAACTCCCTAAGATTTCTAATTACTTTTGAGTTCTTATATTCTCTTAATACCTTTTACGTCTCCCTCTCAATTAATTTTACTTCCTTGCCAATACCTCACCACACTTCCAGATACTTTCTGGTTCTTGAAAACTCTCACAGTTTCTTATGCGCCCCGGTCGATTAATTTTACTTCCTTGCCAATACTTCGCCACACTTCCAGATACTTTCGGGTTCTTGGAAACCCTCACAGTTTCTTATACACCCCGGTCGATTAATTTTACTTCCTTGCCAATACTTCGCCATACTTTCAGAAACTTTTGAGTTCTTACAAACTCTCATAGTCTCTTACGAATCACGACAATACCTTCAAAGATTTTCCGGTCCTATTGGGTGCCTTGCCTTGAATTCTAGGCCCGGAACCCTGGCCCTTGAAGGCCAAGCCTTGGGACCAACACTGGGGGCCAGGGGCTGTCTTTTGAGCCGGCCAGATTTCTCTAAAGGGGTTGAGGGGCAGAAAGGAGCCCGGGTTGGGGCACCGGCGCAAATTGGTCTAGGCATGGCTGGGGTTTTGGTGTATTCTTGCCCTAACGGCCTTAATACGGGTTGATATTCCCTATCTTTGGGGCCAGACGGCCCGCCGGGTGGGCCGCCAGCGGCCAAAACAAAGGCCGCCCTCACTAACCCAATCGTTTATTCGAGCCTATCGACTATTCGAACCATTCGTTTACTCGAGCCTATCGGCTAGTCGATACTATTGGTTACTCGCGAAGGATAACTCGAGCGGATTGGTGGGTGAGCATTCTCGCTTAGGAGCTAATATGGCCAAAAAATGGAAACGCACTGAACGCAGAAGGGCTATTTATATTTTTCCCAATTTATTTACGACTATGAGCCTTTTCTTTGGCTTCTACGCCATAATGTGCGCGATTCAAGGGCGTTTCTACTATTCCGCTTGCCTGATACTGGTAGCCACGATTATGGACGGCTTGGACGGGACGGTAGCCCGCATGACCAAAACTACCAGCCTATTTGGCGTTGAATACGATTCGCTCTCGGATCTATTGTCCTTCTGTGCCGCTCCGAGCATTCTGATCTATCTCTGGGCCCTTAAACCCCATAATCTCCATTTTTCCTTTCTGCCCGTGCCGGACGACCGAAGCCTGGGCCTGGGCCTGATAGCCGCCTTTATCTACTTGGTCTGCGGGGCCCTGCGCTTAGCCCGCTTTAACGTTTCCGTCGGCCACCGGGATCCCGGTTTTTTCCAGGGCCTTCCGACCACGGCGGCCGCCGGCATTGTCTCGGCCGCCGTCCTTTGGCACTACCGCTTCCCCGGCCCGCCCATCTCCCCCAATGGACCTTTGACATTAGGCTTTATAGTTCTTTTGGCCGTATTGATGGTCTCAAATCTTGACTTTCTAAGCCTAAAAAATAAAATTTTTACTAAAAACAACCACCCCTTCGAGACCTTGGTCCTGATAATAATCGTCCTAGCCTGCCTGATCATCAAGGCCAAAACCCTGCTTCTGCCCCTGGCCTTCTTCTATCTGAGCCTAGCCCCGATTATCACTATCGTCCGGCGCCTCCGACGCGACCGCGACCCGGGGGCGAATTTATCCAAGGCTAACACCGGCGAGCAGGACGCCGAGCCCGGGTCCCCAGAGGCCAAAGCCGCCGAAACCAGATCCGGCGATACCAGGCTCCCCGGCGCCAAGCCCTCCGAAACCAGGCTAGCCGAAATTAGGCTCGCCGATCCCCAGGCCCAGGCACCATCGGCCCCAGAACCCACGGCCGGGGAAACCATGGCCGCAAAAACGGCCGGCCGGGAACCGCGCCGGGGCGAGTGACCCGCTTCTGGTCGAGGGTGCCAGTAAGGCGGTGTTTTGGGCGCGGGCAAAAAACGCCCGGGAGTTTGTTGAGGCTACAGTAGTATAAGGCTATACATTATCTAGCGCTTGTCCTAAGATATTTTTGCTATATCTAGGTTTGAGTTAACCAAGTTCAGCGGCTTTAAGCCCATCACGCTCCTTAATTTTAGCTGCCCGGCGAGACAACGATTCATTTTTCCAGCGATCGACTTAGGTTTTTACTTTTTTAACCAACTTTTTTACGTATTTAGATCCGGGAATACCATAATATTGAAATACATGTTATAATGTCTGAGTAAGTCTTATCGCCGCTGCCGGACCGTTCCCTGGCGGAGTTGTCCAGCCCAGCGTTAGCCATTTATCGCCGCTGCCGGGCCGATCCCTGGCGGAACCGTCCGTCCCAGCGTTAGGCATTTTTCGTTGAGTTAGTCTTATCGCCGCGACCGGGCGTTCCCTGTCGGAGTTGTCCGGCCCAGCGTTAGGCATTTTTCACGGCAGGTTTTTTTTAAGCCCAACGGAATCGCCCGGCCAAGCTTGGCCCCGGGCTATAATCTTCGGTTCAAAGCGAAATGACCCTAACCCCGCTATCCGGGGGCCTTCTGGCCGTGGGCGTTTTCATCGCCGCCCTGGTCGCCTGGAAGCTGACCCGCGAAAAAAAACGCCGGGTGGCCGGATCCAGCGCCCCCAAGCGCTTCCCGCCTTTAAACAACCGCCCCTCTCGTGCCGCCGCCCGAGCCGCCGCCCAATCCACAAGGGTGAGCTTCAAGGCCGTGGCCATCTGGGGCACGGCGGTGGTTTTGATCGGCTGGGTTGTTTTGTCCTTGGCCAACCCGGGCCAGGCCCCCGAGCCCTCCTCCCAGGCTCAGGCCCAAGAAATCCCGGAAAGCGAAGCACCGCCCGATCTCGGCTCCACCACAATCTCGGGCAGCCTAAGCCCTCCCCCACCCCCGGGCTCGATTCCGGCGACCCCGGTAAATTCGCCGGAGACTTCGGTACAAGGACAAACGCCGGGCCAGGGTGAAGCCCTTCCGGAACTGGCCATTGGTGGCGTGGGGCAAGGCGTCTCGGCCCAGGTCGAACTCCCGCCCAACCCCATCCGGGCGGCCGGGGAAGCCAACATTCAATCGGCGGCCCTATCCATTTCCGACCCGGCCTTGGATAACGCCCCGCCATTAACCTCTTTCGCCCCGATTGAACAGGCGCCCTTACCGGAAACCGAAGAAGGGGCCATCACCCAATCGGCCAAGGCCATGTCCACCGGGGTCAGCCGGATGGAGCCGGTCGGACGAACCTTGATAAACGATAAGGACGCGCCCCAAGCCGTCAAAATCGTGGCCCCGACGGCCGAACGCCCCAGGCTGGTGCCAAACAACCCGCCCGTGCCCAAGACGGTCGGGATCCCCGCCGTGCCCCCAACCGGCGACCAGGATTCGGACGAGGCTTCAAGCACGATCCCGACCGCGGCCCCGGCCCCGGCCCCCGCGCCCAAACAGGCGGCCAAACCTACCCAACGGCCTAGCTCACGGGCCACCGCCGCTTCCAAGCCCCCGCCGTTGCTTAATCCCGCCGCCGCCGGTGGGCCCGTCTCTTATACCGTGCTACTGGGCTCTTTCGGCAAACCCGAAAACGCCGAACGCTTAAGGCAAAAGATGATCGAGGCGGGCCACCCCGTCTCCGTGGCCCAGGTAACCGGCAAGGACAATAAAACTTGGTACCGGGTGATGAGCGGCACTTTTGAAACCCAAAGCGAGGCCGATTCCTACGGGCGGGAACTCAAGCGGCAAAGCCTGACCGACCAAACCTTTATCTTCAAAAACGCCACCCAGTGACGGCCGGCCAGGGCCGAGCTGGTCCCGGGCCACCGGTCCCCAAGCGTTTTTGTCCCCTTATTTTGGGCACCTTTAATCGTCTTATACTGTACCCTATAAGTTTAATACCGCATACACTTCAATGCCCATGGCCCGGACATTTTATACTACAAGAGACGCGCCCCATAAACTCGATGAACCGTAGCCTATAAAGCCCCTGAGACGACCCTTTTAAACTCGATGAACCGTAGCTTATAAATCCCAAGAGACGCGCCCCATAAACTCGATGAACCGTAGCCTATAAAGCCCCTGAGACGACCGTTTTAAACTCGATGACCGTAGCCTATAAAGCCCCTGAGACGACTCTTTTTAACTTTATGAACCGTAGCTTATATACCCCATGACACGCATCCTTTCCACAGACGTCATCGAGGAAACGGTCCGCTCCCTTTTTCTCTCCTGCGCCTTCAGGCTCCCCGATAAAGTTAAAGCCCACTTGGCCTTGGCCCTGGAAAAAGAAAACTCGGCCGAGGGACGCTCGATCTTATCGACCCTAATCAAAAACCACGGCTTGGCCCAAGACGCGGCCATCCCCTTGTGTCAGGACACGGGCTTGGCCCAGATCCTAATCGAATTGGGCCAGGAGGTCAGCCTGGTTGGCCGGCCCCTATCCGAGGCCGTATCAAACGGGGCCAAAGCGGCTTACGGGGTGGGTTATCTGAGAAAGTCGACCTGCCACCCCTTGGAGCGCAACAACCGAGGCGACAATAGTCCGGCCAGTTTGGAAACCCTTATCGTTCCCGGCGATCAAATCACGGTTATCGTCCTGGCCAAGGGCGGCGGTTGCGATAATAAATGCCGGATGGTTAACCTTGTCCCCACGACCTCAAAAGAGTCAATAATCAAAACTATCGTTTCACTGGCCCTCGAGGCCGGTCCCGATGCTTGCCCGCCCTATTGCCTGGGCGTGGCCGTGGGCGGAAGTTTCGAGTCAGCCCCCCGGCTGGCCCGCCGGGCCCTGGTAGACCTTTGGGAAGATCCGCCCATGTCCCCAGAAGAGAGCGATTTGGCCGAGACCATCCTCACCCAAATCAACGCCTCCGGCTTGGGCCCCATGGGACTGGGCGGTCGGGTCACCGCCTTGGGCTTGCGCCTAAAACTCTACCCTTGCCATCTGGCCTCCCTGCCCGTTGCCGTCAACGTCAACTGTCACTCCCTCCGCACGGCCAGGGCCACGTTTTAATCTGGCCCTGGCCTTTCTAAAACCTCCCGAATAATCCGTAACTATCCCCAAGCTATCCAGCTCTCCAAACCCTCCCCCAACGTTCCAAGTGAGTCTGGTTTTTTCCCCTTTGGACAATCCAGACCAGGGCTAAAAGTCTCATTTTTACCCGGCCAGTATCCAAATAGACTCGTCTAGGGCTGACATTGGGCTACATTTTACCCAACCATTGTCTTAATTTTATGCCCGGAATCCGAAATTTCTCCCTTATAATTTGACGAATAAAAGACAACCGTTTTGGTCTACAGGTTGACGGGCCAGAAGGCCCATGGGCCTGAAGTCCGAGAGGCTATCCGCGCCACGGGAAAACCCGGCCATATCCTCCAAGCTCTCCGGGGCCGGGAAAGACGCCGCAAAAAAATCGGTGTCGTGGCGCGGGTAATTGAGTGACGGGAAAAGGGGTTGGTCGGCGGGTCGGAAGGCCCATGGGCCTGAAGGCTCATGGGCCTGAAGCCCGAGAGGCTACCCGGGCCAGAGGAAAACCCGGCCAAATATTCCAAGCCCTCCGGGGCCAGGGACGATGCCGCAAAAAAACGGCCTCCCCGCACGGGTAATTGGGTGAAAAGAAAGGGGTTATATGTCGGAAGTGGATTTTGGCTTCGTGGAAGGCGTAATCGATGGGCACGGCGGCGCGCCCAACGCCGTCATCGCCATTTTGCAAGAAATACAGGAGCGCTATCGTTACATCCCCAGGGAGATCTTCCCGCTCCTCTCGTCCAGGGTGGGCTTGAGCCAAGCCAGGATCTTTTCGGTGGCCACCTTCTATGAAAACTTTTCCCTGGA
>JAIRNQ010000291.1 GCA_031257955.1 Deltaproteobacteria bacterium
TTCGGCGTTTTCGTGGGTATTGATAGCCGGAAAATCAAAAAACGCGGTGGCGGGCCTTCTGGGCCCGTTTGTGGGCCATCTGGTGAAAGGGGGTCGAAGTCGGTTTGGGCGACCGGCGGATTGGCGGCGGCCGAGGGGGGTTTTGGTCAGGTTAGGGGCCAAGCCAGTGATGAAGGGGTAGGGGACCCTGGTCAGCCGAGCGGGACAAGGCCGGACAAGGCCAGCCAAGGTCAGGGCCAAATCGGTCCCAAATCGCCCGAGAGGCCATTTCGGCGTTTCCGTGGGTATTGATAGCCGGAAAATCAAAAAACGCGGTGGCGGGCCTTCTGGGCCCGTTTATGGGGCATCTGGTGAAAGGGATCGAAGTCGGTTTGGGCGGCCGGCGGATTGGCGGTGGCCGAGGGGGGTTTTGGTCAGGCTGGGGAGCCAAGCCGGCGAGGATATCAGCGTCCACGGCCAGGGGGCTTGGGAGTTACCATGGTCGGGACGGGTCAGATCGGGTCAGATCGGGAGAGGATTTCGCCAGAAAGCGAGATTAGTTTGGGAGATTGGCCTGGGAAGAAAGCCCAAGGAAGCTGGGGGCGGCTACCCTGGGGGGGCGGGGCTTAAGCGTGGGGGGACAAGGCCCGGCGGCGGGCCTCCGTTTTGGCCTTAAGGACGCTCCAAACCATGACCGTGGAAATGACCAATGCGGCGCCGTAGGCGGCGAAGCGACCGGGGCTTTCACCCAAGAAAAGAAATACCCAAATCGGGCAAAGGATGGGTTCCAGCATGGGAACCAAGGTCAGTTCCAGTGAGGAGAGGCGAGGGACGGTCAGGGTGTAGAGGTAATACGGTCCGCCCAGCTGAAAGAGGCCGAGGGCGACGATGGTCAGCCAGCCCGTAAGGGAGGGCCAAGGGGCGCCCCAAGCCGGAAGGCCAATGACGAAGGTCAGAAGGTTACCCAGGATCACTGAGTTGGCCGGCCCGTCGTCCTTAAGCGAGCGGAATATTATGGCTTGGCTCCCGAAGAGAAGTCCCCCGCCCAGGGCCATGACGTTTCCCAGAAAGCCTTCGGGCGAAAGGCCGTCCATGAAAAACAAAACCACCCCGGCAAAGATAATGGCCATGCAAATCCAGTCTCGCCTCTCAGTGCGCTCCTTTAGGAATAATGGGGCTAAGAGGGCCACCCATATGGGTGCCGTGTAGATCAAGACGATGGCGTTGGCCGCCGTGGTCAGCTTCATGGCCCCAACGTACAGGAAAGACAATATTCCGTATATCGAGCCCGAGACCCAGTGGATGGGCTTAAGGGAGCGGGGTTTGAAGCCGCCCGGAAGGAGAAAAGATATGATGGCCGCGGCTACCAAGCTCCGGGAGGAAGCTATGGCCATGGGATTCCAATCCACGGACTTGAGTAGTACCCCAGACGAACTCCACATGATGGCCACGAACAGCAAAAGGATCAGAGCGGAGGTTTTGGATTTTAGGGCTGGCATTGGCCGGGGGCAGCTTTGGCTAGGCTGGGGCTAGGGAAGGGGTTCTAGAATTTGGAGTCCATTTGGGTAAGGCAAGTTGGGTAGGTCATGCCCGTTCGGTCATGTCGGGTAAGTCAAGTCGTTTCAGTCAAGTCGGGCCAGGCCGAACTCGCCCGAGCTCGCCCGGAAGCGTCAGGGCGATTTTGGGGCGAGTTTGGGCTAAATGAGCCGGGGCCCATAATAAACTTTTGTGGCTATTTTGGCAAATTTGTTTGGTTTTGGTTGTTTAAGAGCCGGGCGACGACATCCAGGGAACCGATTGGATGGGAAAAGTATCGCCCGGCGCGGCCTAAGCCGATCTTGGCCCCGTTTTGGGCCAAAGCTGACTTAGGGGTGGTTGGCCCGGATTTTTTCGACCAGGGCGTCGATGTCTTTAACCAGTGCCGGATCCATGTCTGGCATTGTGTAGTTGCCAATTCTCTCTTCGATTATCCTTTGAGACTTGGTCACCATGTCCAGGGCACCTTCCTTTTTCCAACCGGCATGGTCGTATTTGTTAAACAGTTTGTGTTTGTAGAAAGCTCCTCTACAGTACTTGGCCGTTTCCTTGCGAGTTATGTAACTGCCACCACTTCCAGCATCGATGATGGAAGATACGTCGATGGTTTCTGGGGTAACAGGATATTGTTTTGGCATATCCCTCATATAGCCACAGATCTCTTCGTCCATGATCCACTTTTCAAACGATATCCCGATGAAGCAGCCGATTTGGCCAAAGGCGTGCAGGACCAGGTTGGCCCCGTTGCGCAAGGTCCATGTTAAGGTCAGGGCCCCCTCAGCCATGGCCTGGGCGTCCGGAAGGTGGGAGTCGGTCAGAGATCCGCCGGTCCGGCAGGGTAGGGAGTAGTAGCGGGCCAGCTGGGTGGTGGCCGAAAAAATCCAAAGGGACTGCGGGCTACCGATCTCGGCCCCGGCGGTTTTCATGAATATGGGGCAGGAGTTTGACCCGTAAACCACCGGGGTTCCGGGGCTGACCAGCTGGGCCAGGACGATTCCGCCCAGAACTTCGGCGTTAATCAGGGCCATGAGGCTGGGAAGTTGAATGGGGCCGGAGACGCCGGCCATGATCATGTTGTGAATTATGACCGGTTGGCGGCGGCGGGCAAAGCCCAGGATGGCGCTGGCCATTTCCGAAGAGTAGGAGAGCGGCGAGAGGGGGTTTATGAGGCCCATGGTCACCGGATGATCGTCAAGATATTTGTCGCCGAAGACCAGTCCCAATATGCGCATGGTATTATCGGCACCGATTTTGCCATCGGTGCTACCCATCAAGGGCTTGTCGCTCAATACCAGGGCCGCCCTGACCATGTCCAGATAAGAGGTGGTGGCCGGGACGTCGCTCGGGGCCAGGTACCTAAAGGCGTGGAAATCGATGACCGGGGAGGTTTGGACCAGTTTAACGGCCTTTTCGTAATCGGCCAAGGTTCCGGCCTTATGGGTCCCGTCGGCCTCTACGATAAAGGGCGGGCCGTAAGTGGGGGCCAAGGCGAAGTCATGGCGGCCTATCCAGATCGATTTTTTCGGGTCGCGGGCGTGGAACCTAAAACGGTCAGGGGCCGTCTCGAGGGCCTTTTCGACTTGAGCCTCGGTGAAATAAACTTGATGCCCTTCGACTTTGAAGCCATGGCTTTTAAAAGTGTCTATGGTTTCGTCGTCGGCGAACCTTATGCCGCTTTGGGCCAAAACTTTCATGGAGGCTTGATGGATTAGATCCAGTTCGGCCCGCGATAGGGATTGGGTACGGTCGTACAACATGTCAGCACCAAATAAAACATAAAGTAAATAAATTTATAAGTAAAAGATAAGAATAACTAGGTCTGCCAAGCCGCGTTCTGGTCGCGGCCTGGGATGGCGACGAATGGGGTAGATTAAGCCGGGGGGGTTTAGATCTCTCCCCCGGCGGTAAGAGTTTCGTAGACCAGGCGGATTTCCGCCCCGACCGTGGTAAAGGGCTCCGGGGGCATCCAGCTGGGCTTGGTATCGTTTTTGAGAAAATCGAGGATGTCGCTCTCAATGCCGTTGGCCCACTCGGCCAGAAACCCACCCATGGTAAAGCTTTTGCAAACTCCGGCCCCTTCGCCGACGCCGCTAAAGTAGACGTTGCCCTGGCGACCGAAGAGGGAGCGGGAGTTCATGGTCAGGTGAATCATTCCGGCGTAGACGTACTCGAAGTTGACGTGCTGGTGAGCGGGGAAGCGGTTGTTGAAGGCTTTTCGAAGGAGCCGTTGGGAAAAGCGTATGCGTTCTGGGGAACAGGAATAGAAGGTCCCGTATTTGAGACCGTTTCTGACGAAAAGACGATTGTCTCTGGTAAAGCGGACGGTGGTGCCGGCGGTGTGGCCGGCGGTCACTCCCCAAGGCACGACGCCTTTAAAAGTCTCCAGTTCCTCCTCGGTGAGGACCCTGGTCATGGCCCCGAAAGAAATGATCGGGCAGAAGGTGTTACCCTTGCAAAGACCGAACTCCTGGAGGAAAGGACCGGCGGTGACGAAAACCGCTTTGGTCGAAATTTTCTTACCATTTAAGAGGATCACCGTGGGGTTGGCCCCGTCCTCGATGGTAACGACCGGGGTCTTTTCGAAAACCTTGACGTTGGGCGGCTGAATGGTAAAGAGGCCCCTGAGGACGTCCGCGGGATTAACCAAAACGGTGCCCGGGTTGAAGATGGCCTTCTTGTAGTAGCTGGTCCCCAGCTTATCGCTTAGCTCCTTGCCCTCGTAAAACTTGTAGGGAATGCCCATGGTGTCGAGCTCTTTGGCGTCGTCGTCGAGATGCTTAAAGGTGCTCCGCTTGTATGAGGCCAAGTACTTGCCGCACTCGTCCCAGTCAACCTTAAGTCCCTTGTCGGCTATGAGCTTTCGCATCTTGTCTAGGGCGGCCGTGTACATCTTAACCCCCCAGACTTTTTCTTCGTGGGAAAAATCCCCGCTCCCGAAGGCGTGAGGCACGTCGATCAGAAAGCCGGCGTTTTTGCCGCTGTCGTTGGCCCCTATGCGTATGGCCTCGAAAACGGCCACCGAACACCCAGGGTCGATTTCGCTGAGCCTATAGGCGGCGTTGAATCCGCCGTATCCGGCGCCTACGACCACATAGTCGTACTTGTCCTCGATCTCATCGGCCATGTTGAACTGATGGTTTTTGTATGACGACGTTTCAAGCCAACACGACACGCCGGTTTCTGACGGAAATATTTTTACGCTTCGCATGGTCCCCACCTGTCGCCGGCCTCGGCCCTGACCGACATTGGACATAAAGGCGTTTGGGATTGAGGCTTCCGCCATGGCGTCGGCCGGACGCCGGTTAGCGAAAGAAAGATGTCGTTTTTGGCATTATTGCATAAAGGCCCGGCCATTTGGAAAACCGGGCCCTTAGCGGCCATCCGTTGTCCAACCCGGTTGCCCTTGGCTGGGCGACGCCCAGTCGGACGGCCTTACGGGGCGAGCTTTACTGGGCGAAGGCCTTTTTTATGCCAACCACGCCCTCGTGGGCGTTTTCGGCGTAGATGTCGGCCCCGATCCGGCTGGCCCACCTCGGGGTCACGGGTGCCCCGGCCACCATGGTCTTGATCTTGCCTTTGAGGCCAGATTTTTTCAGCATTTCCTCAAGCTGCTTCTGCTCGCCAAGGGTAGTGGTCAAAAGGGCGCTGGTGGCAATGACGTTGGAGTTGTGCTTAACCGCGTCGTCGATGATATCCTCGTTGGCCCGGTCGCGGCCCATGTCGTGGACGGTGAAGCCGTTGGCCCTAAACATGGCGATGCCTATGCCTTTCCCAATGTCGTGGATGTCGCCTTTAACCGTGGCCGCGGTGATGACTATGTCAGCGTTCTCCGACTTGGTGCCGGGAGGCAGGGCGGCCATGAGGGTTTCCGAGGCTTGGCTCATAACGTCGGCGGCCATCATCAGCTCCGGCAAAAAAAGCTTGCCGGAAGAGAACAGCTCGCCGACTTTGTTAATGCCGGGAATGAAGCCGCGCTCCATCAGGAGCATGGGGCTTTCCCCTGAATCCAAATGACGCTTTACCTGCTCCATGGCTAGATCCGCGTCTTGATCGAGAACGGCTTTGGCCGCCAATTCGAACAAATCACTCATATCCGTATTTCTCCCAATTCTAAAATATATAAGCTAAAACCATAGTCGTTATCGGCAGGCTTTTAGGCCAAGCCGGCCCGGGCCTTGAAGCGGTTCAGGCAGTTGATGTCGATGTCGAGCTTGCGGGCGATGTTGAATTTGCACTCGAGGCCTTTGGGCACCTTGCCCAGCGGCATCATGATTCCAAATCCGTTATCGGTCCTCACTTCCGACATGACGATCGGGTCGGACAATTCCACGACGCTAACGCCGAGTTTGTCGGCCACGTATTTTTTGGCTTCGCCGATTCGTAGCTTCTTTGACAGTTGGAGCCGAGCCACCAGATCTCCGGCGGTCCGCATTCCACCCATCCCGGAAGCCTGGGCGTGAGCCACGGCCATCCCCATGGGATCCCCGACGCCTACCTATAACCCGTCAAGGCCGCAGAGTTCCACCATGGCTTTGGAGACCCGGCTGACCACGTCCACCGGCGGGTAGTCGGTGACCGGTACGGCCCCGACGCCCATGCCCATGTTGGCGTGGACGGGTATTGTGGCCGCTTGGGAACAGGGTTTGATCAAAGCTATGGTCCGGGCCAAGTTCCAGGGGGTACTCTCGGTATTGTTGGTATTAACCACTGGTCCGAAGATGGCCACGCCGGCTTTCTCGGCCAACTTTAGCTGATCGATGGGGTAGAGCCCGGCCAGCCTTTGGCCTTCGTGGTACATCTCCCCGTGCATTCCCAGCACGAACTCGCCGGCCATGCCCATCTCGATGGCTATGTCCGGGTACTTGGCGGTTAGTTTTTCCACGGCCAAAAGCGAGGCCTTAAAGTCCGGGTCCCCACTGGCCCCAACCGTGTCGAGGTTGATGCCGTCGGCGCCGGCCTCCCACATGCTCTCGGCTATGAAGACTATGTCTTCCACGGCCGAGGCCACCATTTCGTCATAAGAGGCGCGGCCTTCCTTGATCTTCCCCTGGGGCAACAGCTCCATCGGATTGGGAAAGGGACCGTCGGGCTGGGTGTAGAGGCCCAGGTTTGGCATGGCCCCGTAAAACAATGGGGCGTGGGTTACGCTCAGGGCTTGCTCCAAGGTCCCGGCCTCGTAGCTGACGATGGGCTTTAACTGTTTATAACTATAGTCGACGTGGCACAGTTCGGTAGTGTCGGCCCCAAGGAGCCTTTCGTAAATGGCCAGGGCATTTACCCTGTCCTCAAACAGCGAGTGCCTTTTAATCTTGAGGGTGGCGGCGTCATAGGTCAGTACCACTTCCCGTCCCATTTCCACCCCGACTATCCTATCCGTTCGCTTAAACAGATCGACCAGATACTCGATTTCGTCCTGGGTTAACGGCGGCACGCCCCCCTTGTCCACGGCCTCGGTTATGCCCGCTTCGATGTCTTCGCGAAGTTCCTTTTCGGACATTTCCAACATTGAGCCGTCACCCATGCGGGTTATTATTTCAGCCATGATTACTCCTATGGTCAGACGCGATAAATACGATTACCGTCATGTCGGCAAGCGGTATCGAAAAGACTGCGCCAAGGCTAAATAGCAATTGCCGTGCCTTCAATGGCTAAAAATATCTTTGAATATTCAGGTGTTATGTGATGGGAAAATTATTTCTCTGATTCAAAAGCGATCGGCTAAACGCCAAAACTGGGCGGTCCGGGGGTCCTTTGGACATGAAAAAGAATCAGCCTAACCAACACTAACGGTAACTTAGTGAAGGGTGAACGGTCGCCTTCCCCCTTAGGCGGCGCCACCGTTGGTTCGCCTACCCCAGGCCAGGTTTGGGCCGCGACCGTTCGCCGAAAAGCTGGGATTGAACCCAAAATGGCTAGCTAACTGCCCGTATCCATTGGATCAATTGATTCACCGGTGGCGGACCGCTCGGCCGAACTACCGTCAAAACGGCCCCTTGATTCATTGAAGAATCTGCCAACGAAAATCCCCTTTCCGTAATTTGCCAAAATAGCAGAAGAAATATTCAAGCTTTCGGCTTGGAAATTGCTTTTGACAATAACGAACCCCTAAAGCGCCGCGCCAAAGCGATTGGTTTATCGATTGGCCAATATTTGGGCGTGACCAACCATTGGCTGAACCAACTATAGGCTTATCCATCCCTTGGCTTATAATTGGGCCCTCCGAAAAATGGGCGATCTATGGCTGAACCAACTATAGGCTTATCCATCCCTTGGCTTATAATTG
>JAIRNQ010000325.1 GCA_031257955.1 Deltaproteobacteria bacterium
TCCAGAGATTCAGTTGGTTTTTGACGCCACCAACGCCAAAGGCCACCTCCAAAACGCGGCCATCCTAAAAGAGGCAGGAAAAGTGGCCATCGACCTCACCCCGGCGGCGGTTGGACCTACGTGGTGCCCTGCGTCAACCTCGACCAGGTCGCGCACCTGGACAACTTTAACATGGTCACCTGCGGCGGTCAGGCCACTTTGCCCATAGCCTACGCCATCAACAGGGCCGCCGGTGGCGTTTACACCGAAATAGTCGCCGCCCTGGCCTCCAAGAGCGCCGGGCCGGGAACAAGGGCTAACATTGACGAGTTCACCGAAACCACGGCCAAGGCCCTCGTGGACATGACCGGCTGCGAAACGGGCAAGGCCATCATCATCCTAAACCCCGCCGAGCCTCCGATCATGATGACCAACACCATCTTCTCCCAGGTCAAAAACCCCGACGTGGCCAAAATCACCGAGTCGGTCAATGACATCGTAAGGCAAGTCCAGGCCTACGTCCCGGGCTATACCCTCAGGGTGCCGCCGGTCATAGACGGCGATAAGGTCACGGTCATCGTTCAGGTCGAAGGGGCCGGCGATTACCTCCCCACTTATGCCGGGAATCTCGACATCATAAACCAAGCGGCCATAGCCGTGGCCAACAAACTGGCGCCGTCGCTGCGTAAAGACAAGGCTTAAACCATGAAAGACAAAATATTCATAGTCGATACCACCCTTAGGGACGGCAGCCACGCCGTTAGCCACAGTTTTTCCGTCGATCAGACCACGGCCATCGCCAAGGGCTTGGACACTGTCGGCATCGATCTGATCGAGATCAGCCACGGAGACGGCCTGGGTGGATCCTCATTTAATTATGGATTCAATCAAACGCCCGAATTGGCTTTACTGGAAGCCGCCAACAAAGTCATCGACCGGGCCCAGCTCACGGTGTTGCTTCTCCCCGGGATCGGCACCATCGAGGATCTTAAGAAGGCCCGGGACTTTGGGGCCAAAGCGGTCAGGGTGGCAACCCACGCCACCGAAGCCGACATCGCCATCCAGCACATCCAATTTTCCAAATCCGTGGGCATGTTCACCTGCGGGTTTTTGATGATGATCCACATGGTCGAGCCCCATGTTTTGGTGGAGCAAGCCAAAATCTTCGTCGATCACGGGGTCGATTACGTCAACATTGCCGATTCGGCGGGCTTTTTGACTCCCGAAGGGGTTAAGTCCCGGGTCGGGGCCCTAGTCGACGCTTACGACGTCCCCATAGGCTTTCATTCCCATAACAACCTAGGCCTTTCGGTGGCCAACTCCTTGGTGGCCGTCCAAGAGGGCGCCAGATACATCGACGTAACCTGCCGTGGCCTAGGCGCCGGCGCCGGCAACACGCAAAGCGAAGTATTCTGCGCCGTTTTAAAACGGGAAGGTTACGACATCGACGTTGACATTACCAGATTGATGGACGTGGCCCAGGATCTGGTAGAGCCGATAATGCACCGGGCCCAAATCATCAACACCGATTCACTTATGCTCGGCTACGCCGGCGTCTATTCCAGTTTCCTCCTCCATACCCGCCACGCGGCCGAACACTTCAACCTCAGTCCCCGGGACATACTGGTCGAACTTGGACGCCGCCGCATGGTTGGTGGCCAGGAAGACATGATCATTGACGTGGCCTATGAACTGAGCCAGAAGAACTAAATTCGATGAGGAGGTCAGTATTTAATTAATAGTTATCCGAAGATGGGAGGTCAGGCATGAAAAAAGTTACTTTATTGTCGCGGGTGGACACGGAAACTTGTCGGGGCTGCTCTATCTGCCAAAAAGTTTGCCCCGTTTTGGCCATAGCCGTGGTGGACAAGAAGGCCCGGGTAGACGCATCGGCCTGCCGGGGCTGTTCCAACTGCGAGTCGCGTTGCCCTTATTTCGCCGTGACCATGGTTAAAAGGGCCGATCCGTTCGTGGTCTCGGCGGACCCGGGCGCTTACGACCGAAACAAAATACGCGAGCTTTGCGAAAAGGCTCACATGAACCCTGAACAGATTTTATGTTACTGCACCGGCGTCCGGGCCGAGGAGGTGGCGGCGGCCATTTTTGGCGGGGCCAAGACCCCGGAAGAGATATCCCTGGCCACGGGCATACGCACCGGCTGTACCATTGAATGCGTCCAGCCTATCCTTAGGCTGGTTAAGGCCGCCGGGTTCGAACTTACGCCGGTAAAAAATGGGTGGCAGTGGTATGGGGCCACGATCACCGCCTGGGAAGTCCCCAAAACGGTTGCCGAAAAATACTCAAGCCGGGGCTTTTATTTCGACGACGACCGCGAGCTCCTCGATCGTATAGCCACCACCCCACCCCAGGGGGAGTGACCCCACTCGCTGGCCAACCAGAGCAACCGGGCCAACCAACCCAGCCAGGCTAGCCTGGCTAGCCAGGTTCCACGGCATCGACCCAACTAACCTCAGGGAGGTTAACCCCATGACGCCAAAAACATATCCGCCCATCCAGCCCATACCAGCCAAGCCTTCAATATACGGCATCGACCCAGCCCTGGTGGGCATGAGGGCCGCGGAGCTACCGGGCATAGTTTCGCTAAAACTCAGCGAACTCTTTCCGGATCTGCCGCCTACCATATACCCCAACGCCGACGACTCGGTAGACCCAATCCGCCTGGCGGCCGAAGAGGCGCTGATGAAAGTGGATATGGGTAAAATCAAACCCTCCGATTCCGTTAACGTTCTGGCCTCTCACCATGGGTTCACCCTCTTTGGTGGCCGCCCTTACGCCGAGCTTCTAAAGGCCATTCGCGACGTAGTCGAACGCCAGACTGGCTGTACCAATATCCGACTACGGGCTGGGGTGGGCATGCGCTTTCGCGAGACCGAGGAGTATATGCGGCAATACGGCCTGGACAAACACTACGGGGGAAAAGTGGCCGGCATAGCCCCTATCGACAAAGGGGTGGCCATTGAAACCGAAATTGGTACCCTTTATGGCTTGGATAAGGCCTACGATGCCGATTGGATCATACATTCCCATCACTCTGACGTTCGGGAGGTCCATTTTCATCGTCAGGTAGACAAAGCGGTAAAACCCTTCGGCATGTCCTACGCCCGCTGCGAAACCCGTAGCACTTACCACCAAAACCTGGGGCCCAGGGCGGCCAACTTCATAGCCCGAGCCATCTTTGAATCAAAGTTCGTCCAAAGCAAGTTCGCGTTCGCCGCTTTCCTGGACTGTGGCCCCCACGGCATCTTGGGAGTCGACGCCGACGCCGACCTCTATGCCTTAAACGACCGGGCAACTTTCATCGGTTGCCAGCTCTACGGCAAGATCATGACCCTCTTTGGCGAAATCGACGAATGCGTGGCCGTTTTGGATTTCCCCTGCCCAGTCCCCTATGTTTTCTCCGCCGGCGTCATCTACGCCAATTTCCTTGGCGCCAACTCGGACCTCTACGACCTCGACACTCCCCTGCCCGGGTATACCTGGTATACGGAAGCCTTCTACGGCAAGGCCAATCGTCCCATATTGCCGGAAACCCCGCCCATTAACCCAGGCATCAAAATGTGCGTCCACAACTACGCTTGGATCGGCTACCCCTCGGCCTTTTTCGCCCGGCACATCCCCACGGTCGTGGTTGGGGAAAAGCAAGGCGAACTCTTTGACACCGATTCCATGAACATCGAATACATGGACCACGCCGTGACTGCCAGAAGCCTACCGCAGGCCATGGATTTCGCCCGCCAAGTGACCGGCACCGATAAGGTGATCGTTTTTGACGGGGCCATGGGCGGCCTAAACGTCAGCGAGTCGATGTCTCGGCTTTTAATTGAGCGGGCGCCCGTGGTAAGCGCCAGGGTCGGCACAGAATTGTTGCCCAAGTGGCTCCGCCAGCGGGGGGTTGATATGTCCATCTTGGAGAGACTGAAATAACCGACAGCTTTGCCCGCCAACACTTTGGCCGCCCAAGCTTTCACCGCCAACACTTTGGTCGCCCACACTTTCAACGCCCACGCTTTGGCCGCCGCTTTGCGGCGCCGAGCCGTTATGGCGTATAGCCTTTACCGCGCCGAGCCATTGGCGGCACCGAGGCGACGAAATAACTTATCCCGGGGCGCCTGGACCCGATTAAGCGCCCAGGCAAGGGGAATTGTGACATGGATTTTACCCTGCGAGGCTGGCTAAGCGAACTAGAACGGCTGGGTCGGCTCAAAACCGTCTCGAGGCAAGTGAGCCCGGTCCACGAGATAGCGGCGGTCACGCTCAAAGCCGGCCCCGACGTCGCCATTATGTTTAATAACGTAACCGGCTATGACGTCCCGGTGGTAACCGGTCTGGCCGGCAGCCGCCCGGCCATGGCCGCCTCCCTGGGACTGGGCGTCCGGGAGATGTTAAATCGCTTTAACCAAGCCCTAAACTCGCCGGTACCCTGCCAGGTCGAGGCCTCGGGGCATCAGGAAGTCAAAAGTCGCGTTTATCGCGGCGAGGCCGTCGATCTGGAAAAAATACTCCCAGCCTGCGTCCACCACGAGTTTGACAGCGGAAAATACCTCACCGCGGCCATGCTAATTACCAAGGATCCGGAAACCGGAGTCCGAAACATGGCCATCCACCGCCACGAACTCCACGGCGGCAATAAACTCGGGGCCCTGTTGTTGCCCCGCCACACGGCCAACATTTTTAACCGGGCCGAAGCCCTCGACAAGCCCCTGGAGGTGGCTCTGATCATTGGCGCCCACCCGGTCGTACTTTTGGCTTCACAGGCCACGACCCGCCTGGGGGTGGACGAGCTGGAAATCGCCGGTGGCCTAATGGGCCAACCGTTGAAGCTGGTTAAATGCGAAACCGTGGACCTTGAGGTTCCCGTCGAAAGCGAGTTCGTCCTTGAAGGTCGCATCCTTCCCAACGTCCGACATGACGAAGGCCCCTTCGGCGAATACCCCAGAACCTACGGCCCCCAAAGCCGCCGGCACTTTCTCGAAATAGGCTGCGTCACTCACCGAGAAAAACCCATATATCACACCATAACCCCGGCCACCCTGGAACATCTCCTCTTGGGCGCCATCCCCAGGGAAGCGACGATGTTACAGCTTATCAAGCAAGCCGTTCCCACGACCCTGGCCGTCCATTTGACCCCCTCCGGGGGTTGCCGCTACCACTGCGTCATCCAAATCGACAAGCAAAACGAGGGCGAGGCCAAAAACGCCATCTTCGCCGCCCTGGCCAGCTCCGCCGAAATCAAACACGTAGTGGTCGTGGACAAAGACATCGACCCCTTCGATCTGGCCGACGTCGAATGGGCCATTTCCACCCGTCTCCAGGCCTCTAAGGACGCCTTTATCGTGGCCGGGGCCATGGGCAATAAATTGGACCCCTCAGCCAACGACGGCTTAGGCGACAAATTGGGCCTCGACGCGACCACCCCCAGCGATCCCCAAGCCCGCCAACGTTTCCAAAAGATTAGGGTACCCGGGGTGGAAAACGTTAACCTGGACGACTACTTCGACTAAACGGTTCCCTTAAACGCATATAAAGCAATAAACACACTTTTCCTCACTTAGGCTTACTATATAACGACTTTTGTCAAGGTTTTGGCCCCATCCGGACGCGAGCCTTAAGCCTTCCATGCTGGCCGTGAGCCTTAAGCCCTCCAGGCCCAGCCGTGAGCCTTAAGCCCTCCAGGCTTGGTACCGCCTCCGCGTTTGGGTTTTTCCGCCGCCCCCGCGAAATCGTCAAATCAGGCGGCGTCCGTCGCGTCTAACTGACATGCCTTCCCTGGCCCCTCCTGGCTTACCATCTTGTGTCCTTCGATACAAACATCATCTTAACCATTACCCATATTATACAATATTTACGTCTCTATAGGGTTTATATTTAGTATATACATTGATTCGGTCATTGGAATTTGATATAAGGAAGTTCAAACACGTGCCGACATCATTTTGGTAAGGCTTTGGCCCGGTCGCTGGGCAGTTTTTCCATTGGCCTCATATACCAAATGGAAACAATCGTTCGTGGGTTAAGACCACTCAAAGCGTTAAATCGACTTATCTCGCTTGGGGCCCGCAATTTTAGCGCCCGGGCAAACCCAAGGTTTTACCGCGTAGGCCATAAACGGGTTTTTGCCCAGACGTTACTGAAATACGCAATTGCCCAGACTAAACCGTTCTTAATTGACTTTATTTGTGTTTTTCAAATATTTTACATATTTTATCAAATAATCATCCTTGGGGACCATATGGCGAAAAGAATTATAGTTGGAATCAGCGGAGCGTCCGGCGTGGCCTTGGCCCATAAGATATTAACCCTCCTCAACGATTGCCCCGACTGGGAAAGTTACGTCGTGATTACGCCCGCGGCCGAAAAAACGATAGAACTGGAATCGGATCGCGGTCTAAAGGATTTCATTGGGTTGGCCACGGTGGCTTTTCCTTGCGATGACATTGGGGCCGCCATAGCCAGCGGAACTTTCGAAACCGAAGGTATGCTGGTGGTCCCGTGCAGCGTTAAAACCTTGGCCGGCATACACGGCGGCTATTCGGATAATTTACTTTTGCGCGCCGCGGACGTCTGCGTTAAGCAACGGCGCAAACTGGTCCTGGCCGTTCGGGAATCGCCTTTTAGTCAAATCCATCTTAGAAATATGTCCTATTTAGCGGATATCGGTTGTATCATAATGCCTATGATTCCCTCATTTTATGATAAGCCCCAATCAATAGACGATCTTATTTTACAAATGGCTTGTAAATACCTAGCCGAGTTTGGCATTGATATGCCAGATAAATTTAAACGCTGGCCAAATTGTTCCGAAAATCCGATCCACTCCGATAGTGGGAAAAGCTCCCAAGGCGATTAGCCACTTCAATCGACAGTTTGCCTAAACTGGGCTGAACCGTAACGGTAAAGCCCTTGCCCCGTAGCCCATCGCTCAGACGTTCTGGTAACCAACCCCAATTCCGGTCACCCCGAAGCCCCCTGGCCGAGTACCGCGAATTAT
>JAIRNQ010000333.1 GCA_031257955.1 Deltaproteobacteria bacterium
GCCCTCCCGTCCTGGCCCTCCCGGCTTGGCCCTCCCGGCCTGGCCCATTCTGGCCCTTTGTTCCCCGCCCCACCTTCTAAATGTCACCCATCCCCACATTAGCCAACTTATTGTCGCCAAAATCTACCCATTTTAACTTTTTAACCTCCCTTAACTCCCTTTTTCGACCAAGGCCGGCCATCGGGAACTTTGGCCGCCGAAGCCAGGCCAATGGAGTCCAGACAAGCCGTTCAGGGCGAAAAAGTCAAATTACCGTCTCCGAAAATGGAACCAACTTATTTTATTGGGTACATAGCGGACAAAGGGTTGGAGCTAAAATTGGCACTAAAATTGCTAAGGTTAATTGTCAGCTTTGGCTGGGTCGGCCAGACAACCGAAAAACCAAAGTTAGACAGAGACTGAAACCAACCGTCCTTTGAATACTTTCATAATATTTTTATTAGACTTTTATCAGTAAATATATAGTAACAAATGAGTTATTATACAATAAGGAGCCATAAAATGAAAACCCACTCTTTAAAGTTATTCTTTTTGTTAGTTCCCGTCCTGGCCCTGCCCGTCCTGGCCACCGGTTGTATCAACGAATTTATGCTGGCCGCCTCCTCCGGCATGTACGACCCCTACTACGGCGAGTACTACGATTCGGACGGATATTACCCCGAATACTACGAAGAGACTGGTTACGTGGTGGAGAACAACTACTATTCGACCCCGGTTACCGTCATTAACCGCCGCCAGGTCGTCTCGTCCCCCAGCCACGGCGACCGCCGTCCGCCCAGAAGTCACGCGAACGCCCCCAACCAAGAACGCCGCCATCAACGCGACGCCAACCGCGGCCAGGGCGACCGCGACCATGGCAAGCGTAAGTTCTTCGGAAACGACGACAACGGAAACGACCGCCGCCAGCGGGCCAACTTCAACCGCCAAAACTCCGATTCATCGGGTTCCGGTAACTCCCAGCGGGCCGTCAGGCAGCGCCAAAACTCCGATTCCGGTAGCTCCCAGCGGGCCGTGAGGCAACGCCAAAACTCCGATTCATCGGGTTCCGGAAGCTCCCAGCGGGCCGTGAGGCAGCGCCAAAACCGCCAAGCGACGCCCAGCGCGACCCCGGCGGCCAGCCGCCCGGCCAGGACCCAACCCGCCGTCAGACAGCCCAAGCCCAAGCCGGCCCAGACCAGCGCCTCCAGCGAAAGCGGCGAACAGATCCAGTGGCCCCGCCGCCATGGCCGCGGCAACTAAGCCGCCCCGGCCCTAACCAAAGAACTAACCAGGCTCCTTGACGAAAACCAAAAGCTCGACCCACGGCCTCCCCAAAGCTCCATTACCGCCGGCCAGGGCCCAATCCCAAACGGGATCCCGCCCTGGCCGAACTTTTTCCCGTGCCCGTCCTTCCCGCCCGGAGTCTGCCCGGGGCCTCCCTGCCCGCCCGGGCCCTGCCCGCGGCCGTCCTACCCGCCCGCGCCCTACCCGCCCCCCGGGCCCCCCAATCCATCTCGCGCCCCACCGGCTTAACCGCCTTAACCGTCCCGGCCCGGCTTGACGGCCACGAGTCAATGGCCCATAACCTCCAGGCCAGCGCTTTTGGCCGGTCGCTTGGCCGTGATAAGAAACTACCCGGGCTGGTTCAAAATTACCCACGCCGCCGGAGAGGCGGTTTTGGCCCCCAGAACGACGCCCGGCCCCGACCGGCCCAGGCCAACCCGGCTAGCCGGAAAAACGGCTAAACCGGCCATGGTACAAAAGTTTTTGACCTTCGGGGTAGCGCCTTTCACCAGGACCCACCGGGGGTTTTTGGGGGCTCGGCTCGGGCTTTGAGAGAAAACTACCCGCCCAGGGGAGAAATTACTCACGGCCGAAGGCGCCAAGCTTTGGGGCCTCCGATTCACGGCCCGCCAAAACCACCACGGCTGTTATCTAATATCTTGAAAATACTTGGTAAATATGACCGCTTGGGCCTTTGGTCGGACCCCTTGACCCGGCTTGTACGCTTGGCACGGCTTTTGCTTTTATAGTTGTCATGAGTGGAGGGCATAGCCAAACGGAAATGAACCATGCCAAAAACGCAAACGCTATATTAACCGTATTATTAGGCGCTCGCGATAATTCAATAATCTTAAAATCAACCACTTAGAAAATCATATTCAGGCCTATCGGGAAACGACTTATGAAAAAGCTTATAATCCCAGCCCTGGCCATCATGGCCCTGCTTCTCCCAAGCTGGGCCATGGCCCAAAGTAACGGCGGCTCACAGGGCCAAAACAAGATTTACCTGCCAACCGCCGACCATGGGAAAAACTACCAAGCCAACCAAAAGGCCCAGAAAGGCCCCGAGGCCGTCAATAGTCAGCCCAAGCCCGTAACCAAGCCCGAGCGCCAAAAGACCAATTCCGAGCGCCAAAAGACCAATGCCGGGCACCAAAAGACCAATTCCGGACACCAAAAGACCAATGCCGGGCACCAAAAGCCCGACCTTTCCGGCAAGTCCCCGATTTATCCCGGCGAGCCCGGAAAACCGGCAACTTACTCGGGCAAGCCCCCGATTTACCCCGGCGAACCCGGAAAGCCACCGATTTATCCCGACAATCCCAAAAGTCCCGGCGCGAACGCGGCCCATCGCGGCAAAAACTAAGGGCCCATGGTCGCCCGGCCCAGTCCATAAAACCCTGGCTACGGTCAAAACCCAACTATGCCCCTCCGCCGACCGGCCCCATGGCTTGGCCCCGGCCAGGGAAAAGGCCCCCAAGGCCAGACAAATTTTAAACCGACCCCCCGAACCAGCCCCAGGGCCCCGGTTCGGCCCCCAAAACGGTGGGGTCCCGGTTTGCCCCCCCAGAACGGTGGGGACCCGGTTCGGCCCCCCAAATCGGTGGGGTCCCGGTTTGCCCCCAGAACGGTGGGGCCCCGGTCCGGCCCCCAAAATTTGGGGGCGAAAGCAAAGGTTTTTGAAGATCCCCCACGTAAGCGTCTGGACAGCGCTTATTTTAGCCCACCAAATAAAGCTGCCTACTTATCCCCACGACCGCCGCCATCTTCACGAGCCCTCCCCGGGTTAGTGAAGATGGTCCCTTCCCCAGCCAAGGCGATTGAAGCCAGGGGATTGACGGGTGGGAGAAAGACGCGAGGCGGATTTTAGGGCGTGACGGGGGAAGGCCCTTAGCCGGAAGGCAATTCCGGAACAAGTATTTAGGAGACTAACCATGAAAAAGATTATAACGTTTGCGGTAGCGGCCATGGCCATGGGCGCGATTTGGATGGGGACGGCCCGTGAGGCCTCGGCCGACGTCGATTACGGCGGGAGACTGAGCTTTTCCAGCGGCACGGTCGGCGATACTTACGTCACCCAAAAGAAAGTCACGGTCATAAGGGACGCCGCCGGGCGGGAAACGGTCATCGTCGAGGAAAGCCCGACTATCGTCAAACACCGTCCCGCCCACCACAAGAAATTCCATCGCCGCCACGCCGATCGTCACCATCACCGCTGGGGACATCGGGGCCCTGGCCGGCACTGAAAAAACCGGCCGTAATGGACGGGACGAAATAGAAAGGTAACGAAAAAAAGGTAATGAGAAGAAGCTTCTTAATGGGGCGGCCGAAATGGCCGCCCCGGGGGCACCAAAATGGCACCACAGGGGTGCCAAAAGTTCGTTAAGACCTTGAAAGGACCAACAAAGCCTAAATCGCCCTCGACTCAGGCCGAGCGCGGCCAGGGTTCCCGACGGCCCTCCCGGCCCGGGGGCCCGAATTATTCCCCTACGCCGACCAACCGAACCCGCTCAACCAGCCCACCCAGACCTTACCGCCAAAGGGGCCATCCGGATTTCCCCATAAACGGCCTCACAATCGCCTCAGAGCCCTTCAACCATTTTACCCCACCTTTTATCCCAACCCCGACGCCGGATGCGACGGCGGGCCGATTTGGCCCTTTTAAACGCGTCCCAGAGCTTGGTCTCCCTTCGCCCTGGAAAGCCAGTGTCAAGACGTAATAGGGCTTTACCTTAACCCGCCTCAAAACGCAATCGCAATCTCAATTGATGAGAAAACAAGCATTCAAGCCCTTGAAAGGGCAACCGGATACGTTATGGCCAATTCTGGCAAAATCGTCCGGAGAAGTAAAAGTACTTACGCGCGTCAGGGAACCGTTAATTTATTCAGCGCGTTAGAAGTAGCGACTGGCCTTGTTCGCTCTATGGTTTCTTAAAGAAAAAGGCGTATCGAATTCCTAGACATTATGGACCAAGTAGTTTCGGAACTGCCTGAAGAGACCGAAATTCATGTTATCATGGATAATTATTGTAGCCACAAGAAATGTGATCAATGGCTTGAAAAGCATCCTCAAGTGAGTTTTAACCTTACGCCGACTAGTGCCTCACGGCTAAACCTAGTTGAAGTATTTTTTGGGACAATTACAAGAAAAGCTTTAAGAGGTGCCAATTTTGCATACATCGAAGAGTTGACTCAAGCTATTCAAGACTTTTTAAAGTTTACAACAAAAACCCTACTCCTTTCGTTTGGCGTAAACGAGAAGTCAAGGGTAGTCAGCTGAGAAACACAGTTAATAATTTCTTGTAGTTTCGAGACAATTTTGTTTGTATAATCATTTTTACAATTCATCACTAGTTCGCGCCAAAAAAGGTCTTTAGGGCAAAAGGATCGGCCGCCGCGAGGCGCGCGTCAAGGCTTGGGGCCGCTCGGTTCAGGGTCTCTCGGTTTGGGATCTTGCGGTTTGGGGGTTTTCGCCGGGCGGTTCTCTAGTCTAATTTCTTCAACGTTCTTCGATACTTCAGCTCGGCCTTGAGTCATATCAATTCTCATGGCCTTGTCGTTCTCAACGTAGACGCAAGCGACTATGTTCCTCTTCTCCTCGGATATGGCCAAGCCTACCAGGACGGGGTTAGGAAAAGGGAGGTCATAATCTTTTTCAATTATCTGATTTATGGCGTTTATGGACGC
>JAIRNQ010000374.1 GCA_031257955.1 Deltaproteobacteria bacterium
CATAGTAGATATAAAACCTCATTTAACCTTTTAAGTTATGTTGAAAATAATATCAATAACATAGACTATGCATCGTATATCAATAATGGCTGGTTCATAGGTAGCGGCGCTATTGAAAACGCAAATAGAACAGTACTTCAGCGTCGATTAAAACAACCAGGAATGCGATGGAGTATTGAAAACGCTCAACACTTACTCACCCTAATGGCGAAAGATAAAAGCGGTCTATGGGAGAATGATGTAGTTAAACCTGTTCTTGCCTATTTCAAGGCCGACAAAGGGACAATGAGAACTGTTTTTCCAGAATTAATTTGAGAAGAGACCCAGCTCGTTTTTTACTGCTTTTTTTTGGTGCACCCCTGTTTCAAACAGGCCTGAAATTTGAGAGTATTGGCATCTATATTGCTAACAACTCGTCCCCTAACCGTTTTCTCCAGACCGACACGGGAGGATTTTCCAGGAGGGCTCATGAATACTCCTCTCAATAATGGCCGCGGCGATTAAGAAATTTGACGATTGAGCCGAAGCTTTCTTTCTGTGACTCACTGTCGTTTGAGTCGCGCCGTATGGGCTCGAGAAAATTGATTCCAAGCTTTCGCATAATCGACAGAATTTCAGCTCCATTGCCGCGTTAAACTTTGCGATGATCTTCATCAAATGAATCTCTGTCATCCAGAATCTTGTGTTATAGTTTCTATCTGCCCAGTGCGGGCTCAGAATCGCGGCAGGCAGGCCAAAAGGCCAAAAATTATATTTGACCAGCCCAAAACTTTATGGTATAAAACAAAATTCAGCCTTTTAGGGCTTGGCCAAAGGCCTAGTACCGGACGGTTGCACATCAATTTTTAGGTTGCCCGGGCTTCCCGGGAGCGGCCCGACGCGAAGGTTTTTCATGACGCACAATAACAAAACGTACATGGCCGACGAAACCAAGGTCGACAAAAAATGGTACGTGGTCGACGCCGCCGGTCAGGTGGTGGGTCGGCTGGCTTCGGATTTGGCCAATATCTTGCGGGGCAAGAACAAGGCCATCTACACGCCCCATAACGATACCGGTGATTTCGTCGTCGTGGTTAACGCAGATAAGGTGAGTTTTACCGGCCGTAAGCTGGAGCAGAAGCTCTACACCCGCTACAGCGGTTTTATCGGCGGCCTGAAGCAGACCAAGGCCAAGGATGTCTTGGCCAAAAAACCCAGGGAAATCCTGATGCACGCGGTTAAGGGCATGTTGCCCAAAAACAGCCTAGGCCGCCGGCAGCTGAAGAAACTCAAGGTCTACGCCGGAAGCGAGCACCCGCACACGGCCCAAAAGCCCGAAAAGCTAGAGATCAAGTGGGCCAAGTAAGCGGCCTGGGCCGCTTGTCCGGCCCCGCGCCACGGGTTTAGTCCCAGGCCCTACGGCCGAATTCCAAGGACCCCTAAGAAAGGGGTTGACGCACCGAAACGGAGAGCATCGTCGATGTCCGCAAACAAATATTACGCCACGGGGAAGCGCAAGACGGCGATTGCCAGGGTTTGGATGGCCCAGGGCGCCGGCCAGATTAGAATCAACCAACGTCCCATCGAAGAATACTTCAGCCGGGATACCTTGAAAATCGTGGCCGAGCAACCCTTGACCCTGACCAAAACCCATGGCCAGTTCGATTTTTATATCTTGGCCTCCGGAGGCGGGGTTACCGGCCAAGCCGGCGCCGTGCGCCACGGCATCGCCAAGGTCCTGCAGACTTACGATATCGCCTACCGTCCGGCCCTGAAAAAGGCCGGCTTCCTGACCAGGGACGCCAGGGAGAAGGAACGAAAGAAGTACGGCCAGAAGGGCGCCAGGGCCCGTTACCAGTACTCGAAACGTTAAGGCGGCTGCCCGGCCGCGACCCCGTCGGGGGTCTTGGCCGACCAAATCCATCGAGCCGCCTACGGGCGGAAACTTTCGCCCCCACGGGACCGGGACCGGTACTCGCGGGGGTTTTGTTTGTTCTCTCCCAGCCAAAACTAAGTCGGGAGCGTTATGGGGGTGCGGCCCATGCGGATAGGCGTCATAGGGGCCAGCGGCTACGCCGGCCTGGAACTACTTAGGATCTTGGCCGGTCGCCAAGACGACGAAGTCACCGTGGTCACCTCCCGCCAGGAGGCCGGGCAGGGCTTAACGGTTTTTTTTCCGGCCCTCTCCAAGGTGGCCAATTACGACTCCCTCGCCTTCTCGGAACCGACCGACCTGGGCGGCAAGGCCGACGCGTTCTTCCTGGCCACCCAACACGGGGCGGCCATGTCCCTGGTCCCGGATATCTTGGCCTCCGGGGCCAAAGTCATCGACCTCTCGGCAGACTTTAGGCTAAACGATCCCCTGAATTTTAAAAAATGGTACGCCGAGCATACCGCTCCCCATCTTTTGCCCGAGGCCGTCTACGGACTTCCGGAACTAAACGCCGAGAAGATCAAAACGGCCCGCCTGGTGGCCAACCCGGGCTGCTACCCGACCAGCGTCATACTGGCCCTGGCCCCGGTTATCAAGGCCAAAGTCGTGGACTTTACCCAAACTCTCATCGCCGACTCCAAATCGGGAGTGACCGGGGCGGGTAGGGGCGCGCTTTTGTCCAACTCTTTCTGCGAGGTCCAGGACAACTTTAAGAGCTACAAGACCGTGGGCCACCGCCACGCCCCAGAGATGATACAGGAGCTGGGCAAGCTGGCCGGATTCGCCATCAGGTTGGCCTTCACCCCGCACCTTCTGCCCATAAACCGGGGCATCCTTTCCACCGTTTATTTTAGGGCCCTTGGCCAGCCCAGCCTAGAATACGTCCGGGAACTATACCGCTCTTTCTACGACCGGGCCCCCTTCGTTCGGATTAGGCCCGCCGGTTACGACCCCCAGACCGCTGACGTAAGGGGCACCAATTTTTGCGATCTGGGCCTATATTACGATTCAGAAAGCGGACTCTTCAAGATCGTCTCGGTGCTTGACAATCTTTGTCGGGGCGCTGCCGGACAAGCCGTGGCCAATTTGAACCTTATGGAAGGCCTGCCAGAAACGCACGGTCTGGCCTTGCCCGCCCTCCGCCCCTAACGGTTTTCCCAAGCCGGCCGGTCCCATCGGATCCAATGACGAAGTTCGGTGTCTTTATACAATTGAGGAAATGATGTACGAAGAGGTTAGTTTTTCCCAAGTCCGCCGCCTAGTCAGGCTGGCCGTTTGGGCGGCTTTCATGGCCTTGGGCGCCTGGGTGAGCCTTCCCATAGGGCCAGTACCCATCACCCTCCAGACTTTTTTTATCTTCCTGGCCGCCTTCGCCGAGGGTCCGGCGGCCTATCAGGCCGTCCTCCTTTACCTGGGCGCCGGCTTACTGGGGCTCCCGGTCTTCGCCGGCGGCTTGGCCGGCCCGGCCCTGGTCTTTGGCCCCACCGCCGGCTACGCCTTGTCCTTTCCCCTGATGGCCGCCATCTGTGGGCTGGGCCGCCCGGACGGGACGGGCCAAAAACGGCAAGTCCTGGCCAAGGCCCTGGTGTTTGGTTTTCTGGGTTTGGCCCTTGTCTATCTCTGCGGGGCCGTGGGCCTATGCCTAAACGCGGGCTACGCCTTCCCGGCGGCCTTGGCCATTAACCTGGCCTTTATACCCGGCGACTCGGCCAAAGTGGTCTGCGCCGCTTTGGTGGCCTTTGGCTTGGCCCGCTCGCGGGCCAAAGCGACCGGACGGGGACCGGCCGAGCAAATCGTTTAACCCTTAAACCCATCGACCCATGGAAAGTCCCGATTTTACGCTCATCGCCGAAAACCTCACCTTCGCTTACCCTGGCGGGGTTCCGGTAATAGACGATCTGGGCTTAGAAATCCGGGGCGGCCAGATTCTGGGTCTGGCCGGCCAAAACGGGGCCGGAAAATCGACCCTCCTGGACTTACTGGCCGGCCTAAAAAAACCCACCCGCGGTCGGGTCAGTCTCACCGGAACAAGCCCCCCAGCGGGCCCAGACTGCCCTATTAACCCCAAGGGCCCCAAAGGCCCCAAAGGCCAAGCTAAGGGCCCAGCGGACGCGCCCAATGGCCATTCGACCGGTCCCAAGGGCCGGGTGGGTCGCCCAAAAGTGGCTTTGCTGCCCCAAAACGTAGATTTTTTCCTCCTGGGCGACAGCCCCCGCGAGGATCTGGCCCTGGCCTTGGGCCCTATCATGGCCCGGGACCGGGAGGCTCGAATCGACGCCATCGCCGCCAGCTGGGATTTGTCAGACCATCTTGACCGACCGGTGGAGACCCTCTCGCTGGGGCAAAAAAAACGCTTGGCCCTGGCCTCTTCGCTGGCCACCGACCCGCGGCTCCTCCTCCTGGACGAGCCCTTCTCCGGCCTGGACTGGCCGGGCAGCCTTCGTTTCCTTGAGGATCTGAAAAAACTTCCCGAAAAAAATCTCATAGTCGTGTTGGCCACCCACGAACCGGCCCTGGTGGCGGATCTGGTCAGCCTCTGGCTTCTGATGAAGCCCGGCGCGTATCTGCTGGCCGAGCCCGAGGTGGCCCTAAAGCGCCTGGAAGAATTTGGCGCCCGCCCCCTGGGCCGCTGAAGAGGACAGATTTTTTTGGCGGTTGCCCCAATAAAAAACGGGGCCAAACGGCCCCGTTTTGGGAGATTCTTTACGCGTCGTCACAATTCGGCGTTTAGGTAGCCGGGTTCCGGTTTGGGGGCGTTTTGGGCGTAGCGCGAAAACAGCGTCTGGTTTTTGTTTAGCCCGTCCAGGGTTTCCTTAAGCACGTCCAGGTTTTCGGAGAGATAGTCGGTGAGCTTGCTTTCCAGTTCAACCATTTCCTTAAGTGAGTTTACCAGTCGATTTTCCAGTTCGCTTTGTTCGGCGAAGTTCTTTTCGTCTTCCGCGGTCCTTCCGTCCGGCCCCATTGCCCGGGGCGTTTTGGCCGAGGCGGTCAGGACGTGGATGCTGGAGGCGGTGAAATCGACCAGATCGTTTCTGGCCGCGATAAACTGTTCCCAGAGGGCCGGGGCGACATAGTTCTCCGGATCCCGCCCCTTGTCTTCGTCCAACGGGCCCAATCTGGCCAGCATGGCCCTATCCAGCTCAAGGCACTTACCGCAGGCCTGAGCCGCTTTTCTCCAGAGTTCCAGATCGCTATTGTTTATCATGTCACCCACTTCAGTCCATCGATAGGGTTGCCGGCCAATTGTCGCGCCCGGGCGCGGCCGGGACGTGGCCGGGAAAGAGAATCGCTTTTGTCCTGGCCAAATCGGCGTCGGCCAAGCGGGGCCAATCAGTGGCCGCCGTGGCAGAGGGTCGGGAGGATGGCGGCCAGCTTGCGCAAGGAGTCCTGAAACTCGTACTCTAAGACGTCGGCCAGGTATATCCAGTCCTTCTGCTCCTGGAGGCTTAACACATTGGTCAGAAGCTCGGCCAGCGATTCCAGGTATTGGTTCAGCGAGGATCCGCTCTCGTCGTCGCTGCCCTGCCACAGCCCCAGCACGTATCTGGTCTGCTCCAAGAGGCTCATCAACAGATGGAGGGCTTCCAAGAAATTCAAAAAATATTCGTTGGCTTCCTGCTCGTCGCCCAGCCTAAAGGACTCGACGATCTTGCCCAAGGCTTCCAAGAGGGTTTCCACGTAGGCCGGGCCGGTGCGCAAAAAATTGAGGCCCATGTCTTCCATGGTTAACGTGTCCAGGGTGAGCGAGCCGATGGTCGCGCGGGGCACTTCCAGGGCGGCGTGGGGCACGTCCTCGGTATAGGGTTCGCCGTTAAGGAAGATCCTTCTGATGACCCGCCCGCTGGTGGAAGGGTGCTCCATCAGATTGAGCAGTATTTCTTCCAAGTTGGTCCCTACGATTTCGTTGGCCGCGATTGTTTGTCCGTCAACGGTCAAGGTTTCCATGCCACTCTCCTATGCCTGCCTTGGGATGGCTTTAGGCCATTGTCTTTCGTTTGCGGTCCCCAAAGGGTCGTCGTTAACGCTCCGGGCCTGAGAGCCAAACCGGCCCCCCATGGTCCCGCAAATTGCTATGCAATTCGAAGGCCAACTTGTGGACCCATCGCCAACCCTTGTTCCCAAGGCTTTTCGCCCCACGGCGCCCACGATACCTCCCGACCGGCCCGGCAAAAGCTTCCCATGGCGGCGCCCGCCCAGGCCTTTAGCTTGGGCCACTTCGGCCGCCGGCGGTTAACCGGGTGCCTGTTTAACTTATCGGTTGAGTGGCCAAATTTGATAACGAAAACTTCACGATTATTTTCTGGCTTGTCTCTTTTCCCAAATTGATACACCTTTATGCGTTTTGGCCTAAATAGGCGCATCCAAAATACCAAACATCCATTTATGGCCATAACCGGTTACCATAAAGTGATAATATCGCTCCCGTAAGCCTTCCCCGGGTAGGCCCATCGGCTGACCTTTGGCCGTCAAATATTTGGCCCCAAGGGTCACCAGACCCCAAACCCCAGACTCCAGACACCTGCCCCAGTCCCCGGGCCCCGGGTGGCCCCAGCCATCGGGATCCAGGGCCCCAGCCCAAAAGAATGGCCGAACGGGCCATATGGGGCCGGAGGCGTTGGGCGCTTTGGGGAGAAGGGGCCCGGGATAGCGGCCTAGGTTGCGTTATGATTCTCTTTAGGTTATATAATATGTAACGTATGATCTAGATTTCACGCATGGCCCATTATGTCCGGCCGTCCCAGAAATCCGCCCCGGCGACTTTTTTTTTTGGCCAAAGGCCTTAAATTCGGTGGGACCGGCCGCGCCGTGGGCATTGATTAAGGACGGAAATTTAAGTATAAGGGATTGTGCCGCCGATTTAGGCCCAGGGTGTCGGGCGGGGCGCCTAGGCCGGCGGTCGGGAGAACGTCTTGGCTGGGCGGGAGGACGGCTTGGCCGGCCGGGAGTTTTAGGCCGCGAGGGCCAACGGCTACCGGCTCGGGG
>JAIRNQ010000022.1 GCA_031257955.1 Deltaproteobacteria bacterium
CCCCGGCCATGGGCGCCAATTTGGCCAAAACCTTGAAAGAAATGAACGCCCACTTGGTGTCCATGGAACCCGATTCCTCCAAATGGCCCAACTTTAAGTGATTCCACAAGAAATGGACGTCCACTTGGTCTCCATGGAACCCCCACTTGGTCTCCATGGAACCCCCACTTGGTCTCCATGGAACCCCCACTTGGTCTCCATGGAACCCGATTACTCCAAATGGCCCAACTTTAAGTAACCCATCCACCCGCCCATCCCCCAAGGCCCCCTCCCGGAAAAACTTTGGGGCCACCAGAGCTCTCCCGGCCCCGGGCCTCCAAAACGCGCCCAGAGGCCTCCCAGGCCATGTCTGAGCCCGACCCCCTACCAACACCGCCGGCTCGCCGTACAATGGCCGCCAGGGGCCTCACAGACCGACCCAGGGGCCTCCCAGGCGACCCCTGGGAACCGCCACCCGGCCCAAACAAAAACCTCCGGCCAAACCGGGGGTTTTTTGCCAACTCGTCGGGCCTTCGGTCGCCGGCCGGGAGGCAGAGCGATCGCCGGTCAGAACCGTCCATAATGGCACATTCTTATCTACTATTTAAACATTATAATATAAAAACAACTTAATCAATAAACGGCGAATTTTTTTAATACTTATCCAAGCGTATTACCTCTTTATCGATGGTTAAACAGAATTTTATATGCAAATATAGTTATAGAAAGATCAAGTAATGCGGTTTTTGGGATGTCTTTAACCACCAACCGGGGGTCCTATGATAAGTCACGGCGCAAGTGGAAAAATTAATAATTGACAAAGGTCCGGAAAAAGATTAAGGTATGCACAATAAAACCGTCATCAGTTTCAGGTTTTTTATTACCTTTGGCAACCGGAGGATCCAATGGACGATCCCGACAAAGTGCTGACGATAGGCGAGGCGTCCAAGTTGCTTGGCGTAGGCCCCAAAACCTTGTCGGCCATGGTCCGGGCCGGTAAGGTTCCCGGTTTTCGCATCGGTGAGCGAGGGTATTGGCGAATCAAGCGGCGGGACATCGACAAACTGATGGACCCGCAAAAGGGCCAGAAAACGGCCCCGGACCCAAACCAGCCCCCAGTCGCCCCTAAAAATCGCACCCCATAAGCCTGGGCCTTCTTTTGGCCGCGGGCTTTTTTTTGCCCGCCACCGTTGCCGTCCGCCTTCCCGGCCAGCCCGACCAGTCGGGCCCGACTGGCCAACCCCGATCGGCAAACCTTGATCGGTCTAGCCCGGCCGTTGCCGCGGCCCAGCCCCGAAAGCCCGCCCGACGGTCCCCAACGGCGCCCGCCCGAAAGCTGGCCTTTGAGCCCGCATTGGCCCACACCGGCGGTCCAAACACGGTCGTTCCCTTGAAATACAGCGGTACTTAAGGTAAACTCCATTATGGTCTTTTCCCGATTCGCCCAGCGTTGGGCGCCTCGGGAAACGTCCCCCAAAGGCCCCGAGGTTGTCGGTTAAACCTAGCCAAGGGCCTTCTTGGCCGACCGCGCCGGTTCGGTCGTAAGGTTAAAACGGGCGCTTTTGTCGTCCCTATTGGCAGTCTTTTAGTAAATGAAGTTTTCCTGGGCTAACAGTTAAACCTACTGGACGTTATTTTATCCCTTTTTGCCCAAGCCCCATTGAATTCGGCCCCGACAATCGGGGCCGTTTTTGGAAGGACCGGACCATTGCCCCAGAGTTTAAGGATCTTTAACACCATGACCCACAAACTGGAGGAATTCCATCCTCTGGTACCGGGGCAAGTAGGACTGTACGTCTGCGGCCCCACGGTTTACGACGACGCGCACATAGGCCACGCCCGGGCCGTTCTGGCCTTTGACGTGCTGGTCAGGCACTTTTTGGCCTTGGGCTACAAGGTTAAATACGTGCGCAACTACACGGACTTAGACGACAAAATTATCGCCCGGGCCAACGAAAGGGGCGTTGACTGGAAGCGGCTGGCCGAAGACCACATCAAAAGCTTTGAGGAGGATCTGGCCGCCCTCGATTGCCTCCCCCCGACCGATTGCCCCAGGGCCACCGAGTACATCGGCCAGATGGTGGAAGACATAAAGGCCATCGTGGACAAGGGCCTAGCCTACCCCGTTGACGGGGACGTGTATTTTGACGTCCAGAAGAGCCCCAATTACGGATGCCTTTCCGGTCGCAAGACCGACGATCAGGAAGCCGGGGCCAGGGTGGCCGTGGACGAACGCAAACGCAACCCCTCGGATTTTGCCCTCTGGAAGGCTTCCAAGCCCGGCGAGCCCTCCTGGCCCTCGCCCTGGGGCCCGGGCCGCCCCGGTTGGCACATCGAATGCTCGACCATGAGCGCCAGGCTCCTTGGGGCCAGTTTTGACATCCACGGCGGCGGCCAAGATCTAATCTTTCCCCATCACGAAAACGAGTTGGCCCAATCGGCCGCCCTGGACCGGCCCATGGCCAACATCTGGGCCCATAACGGCTTCGTCAACATCAACAACGAAAAAATGTCCAAGTCCTTGGGCAATTTTTTTACCGTAAAAGATATTTTAAAGATTTGCTCGGGCGAGGTTTTGCGCTTCTTTTTGGTTTCCAAGCACTACCGCAGCCCCCTGGAATTCTCCGAGGAAGGCCTAAAAGAATCGGGCCGGGCCCTGGAGCGGATCTACCGCACCTTGGCCGCCGCCGAGGAACTTTTGGCCGGCTACGGGCCCGCCGCCCAAGCCGATTCCGGCCCCCAAGCCGGGCCCGCCGCCCAAGCCGATTCCGCCTCCCAAGCCGGGCCCGTCCCTCCCGAGCCGGAACAACTGCGGGAAAGCTTTAACGAGGCACTGAGCGACGACATCAACACCGCCCAGGCCTTGGGCCATACCTTCGAGCTGGTCAGGCTCCTAAACAAATACGTAAGTTCCGGCGACAAACCGGCCGCCCACAAGGCCTACCAGGTTATCAAGGCCATGGGCCAAGAGCTGGCCCTCTGGCCGAGAAAGCCGGCCGAGTACTTTGAGTCCCTCAAGGCCAACGCCGCCGAAAGCCTCACCGACGAAGAGATCGCCGACCGGGTGGCGGCCAGAAACGAGGCCCGTTCCCGCAAAGACTGGGCCGAG
>JAIRNQ010000028.1 GCA_031257955.1 Deltaproteobacteria bacterium
AGTCGCGGAAGGCCTCGGCCGATAAAAGGCCGAGGGGGGTTAGGCTTGGCCGCCCGGCCAAGCCAAAAAAACTGCCCGCGCAATCGGATGGGGTTAGCGGCCAAATCCAGCGCGGAACAAGCTTAAACGGTATCATCCGTCAAGTTTAATATTGTCGGATTTCGAATTTTTTGTTCTATCTTGGGCTATCTCTAAGACATTTCTTATATTATGTTTGATAAAATCAGCTTGAATTGGATAATAAATCAAAGATTCTTCTATATGTAATTCTAATTCTTTAGAAGAAATATTGAACTTATTGATTAATTTGGAGATATCAGATATGTCAACAGGTTGTAATCTTGCAATTTTACTGACTATTAAATCAATAGGAGATAATATAGAAACATTAAAATTATTTATCCCAACATCTAACGGCACTGAGTTTTCAATATAATCAGGATGCATCAAAGATAAAGTAGTTGTATAACGATAATTAAAATATAACTTATTAAATTTTTTACCGTCAAAAGAAAAATTTACCATTATATTTTCAGGAATGAGTAGTTTATGGTGAAACTCAGCATCAACATCATAAGTAATTCTATCTCCTGTGTATATATGTACAGCCATTCCCCCAGCGACGATAAATTTTAGTTCAGACACTACAGGCATGTGAGAATGCAATTCGTTGCATAATCTAAGAAAAGCTTTATATAAAATAGTGTCTTGATATAATTTAAAATTGTTATCCAAAAAAATACCCAAGGTAACTCAATAGCCGAGAGGGAAATGGGTTTGACGCATAACTAGAGGCCGCGACAAACTTCACCCCGAAATACTGAAGATCTTTGATTGGTCGGTCTTTTGGCCAAGCGCGAACGGAAAACGTTTACGTAAGCGAGTATAGCTACCGCTCCGCTTGGGCAGCCCTTGGCGCCAAGATCCTCTGACTCAAGTCAGGGGGCAGCTATGGGCGGTTCGCCTTCAAGTACTTTAAAGTAAAAGAATTTTAGTAAAGTGGCCCGAAAACGGCTCAGGCTAACCACGCCAAAATCGAACGCGACTTTGTCCAAATCCATGGCTTTCTCTGAGTGGCTTTTAAAAAAGTCGTCTGATTTTTTCAACAATATCGAAGACTGCTCTGGGTAATGGCTATGGACCATCGTGGAAGCCAAATAGCATAGGTTGCCCTCGAACTCGTTTTCGGGTTGAGCCGATGGCTCAAAGGCCGCGTCCAGGCATTTCTGGACGAGAAATTCTTCCGCGTCGCGCTGGTTGTCAAGGTTGGAATAATTCATAAAAATCTCGCCGTCGTGAACTTGCGGGCCTCACGACACGGGATGCCGTCGTTTTGTTCGCCTATTGTATGATTCGTTCGCGGATATCCCACAATTGTGAAAATGGCGAGGCTTAACCACTAATAATCAATGAGTTAAAGCATCGGCGAATGGGAAAAGAGACTTATCGCGAACGTATCTTAAAAGGCGTAATTCATGGTCACCCGTCCCTCGACGTAGTTGTCCAGAAGGTTCGGTTTAGTCACCCGATGGATCTCCATGGATTTGTCGAGTGGGACCGAGCCGAAGAGCTGGGCGGTCAGCTTCAGGGCCGGGGTTAAGGCGAAGTCGCGCCAGACGGTGGCGTCCAGATAGGATCGTCCGAATCCGGGTATGAGGGCCGAATCGGAAACAAAGTAGCCATCGCTTCCATAGCGGTACATGATACCTATCCCAAAAAGTTCCGGGTCCAGGTAGGCCATGGCTAGGTAAGCGGACAGATTGCGGCCGGATCGATAGGCGTAACGGGGGGCGTAACGGGGGGCGTAAGGCGAGGCCTGGGACCCGTCCCCGAAATCCAGTCGGTTAATCGAGCCGCCGGCCGACAGGGTAAACCTCCCGTCCAGGGCCTCTTGCCGGACGGACGCCCCAAAGCCCTCAACCGAGGCCAGCGGGACCTCCCGCCCGGGCAAGATCCCGGCCAAAAAACCGCCCTCGGCCATGCGGCCGGAGTATCCCCGGAGGGAAAACCCCGTGCCCAAGCCGTTTTGGTAGCCAATTCTCAGCCGGCCCATCCGCGAATCGGAAGGCAGCGGCCCGTAAACGCCCGGCCGGTCGCCGATCGTTTCCCGCCTGGAGTCTCCGAGGCCAAAGCTTTGGGTGTCCCTGACGGTAAACGAGGCGCCCAGGGACCAGTTGGGGGAGGGGTACAGATTTAGCCCCAGCTCGGAATTCACGGTGGAATACCCGCGGGCCGGGACCCGATGGCGTCCCGTCCCAAAGCCGCCCATGGCCCGCCTTTCGACGCCCAGTTCGGCGCCGACCGTGGCCACGTCGCCCAGAAGGGGCAACGTTCCCGCGGCTTTGGCCCGATCGATTCGGTGTTCGACCCCACCGACCGTGAAGGTCCCGAGATCGGCAACGCCGGCTAAGATCGGGAAAAAACCCAAAGAATTGCCGGGGCTGGCCGCCAAGCCAGTGCCCAGTACCCAATCGTCCAAATCTTTTTTGTTTAGAGACTTTTTAAGCCGACTCCCCAAAGGGTCGACCGCCGGCGAAGCCATGCCCGTGGCTTCGGTTCCGGAGACGGCCGGCGTCCCTATGACCGCCGATTCGACGATTGGCGTCCCGTTGGCCGGGGCTGCCATTATCGGCGCGTTGAGGGCCGGCGTGGCCAAAGCGTGGTCGGCCAAAGCTTGGTCGGCCAAGGCGTAGTCGGCCTTTAGGGTCCCTAAGGCGGCCTGGGCCACGACGGCGTCGGCGGTCCAGGGCGGCGGGTCGGCCAAACCGTGGCCGGCCAGTACGAACAAAAGAATAAAAATAATGAGAATTGGCACAGATGTTATGACTTTAACAAACATGAATGCCGGCAAATGTTCCTTAACAAAACAGTTAGAAATATGTCGTATCAATCGGGAGAGTTTAAGCCCAATATTTACATTCTCCTTAGGATTCGACATGAGAAATTTTTACGCTAACAACAATATCTTGCTTTTTATATGTATAAGCTCATTACGTTTCAATCAAAAATCAGAGAATATCTATGTAATACAATTACTATAATACAGCAAAATTTAAAATTGAAACGAGCATACTGTAACGACAATGGAACTTTCTAACCTAAATTTCTTTGACACTGACTTTTTATGACATAACCATAGTCTTTCCATACCCTATCTTAACTAGCATTTTAGCCCATTTAAAATTATTTTTCAACGAAAAGTTTTTCCTCCAGGCCCCCGCCCCAACCAGCCCCGGCCCACCCGCGGGCCGGGTCGGGCCCCGGCCGACCCTCCGCCGGTTTGCCAGACCCCGGCCGCCCAAAGGCCAAGCGCCGGCGGCGCGGGTAATTGGCCGTGTCCGGGTGGCGGCTTCGGCTTAGGGCAGTCGGTCCAAGGTTAGCTTCGTGCCATCCCCTTTCTCAAGGAGAATCCTATCGGGGTTTAAAAAGTAAATAATATCGCAATATTTAGCAGTTTTAGAACAGGCTTTCCAAATTTTATCTTCAATTTTGTCGTAATAGATCGGTTCTTCCGATTGGATTTCGTCTTTACAAAAAAGGTTTTGTTTGTCTTTGGTAAACTCAAAGGTCATATCTTTCAACAATAGGGTGAACTGGCGAATCCCTTCGGGCGTGGGGTTCTCCAAACCCATGGTTTTGGCTATCGAAACGTCGGCCACGGAGGCGTCGACGGACCATTTACCCAGCGTGGGGTTAGCGTCGCTTCCGCAGCCGACAATGTGAATGGAGACGATCGGGCACGAAAGGAGTAATACCCAGGCCTTAAGTTTCGAAAGCATCAAATTAGTGCCTTATTTGGGAGATTTGGGAACGTTTTTGGACGGATTGGGGACCATTCTCGACGGTTCACGGGTTAAACCGCGGTCTTGGCCCAGGTTGGCCGCCGGCCGGGCCCGGTCCCGGGTATCCTTGGCCGGTGGGGCGCCCGGAAGGTCGGCAGGAAGGGTGACCGGGGACAAGGGGCAGGGTAGGGGACCGGGGAACGGTCATTGTCGCCCGGAATCTAATTATTCGGCAAAAGTCCCCGGTCAGGGCGGTCGGTCGGGCCGGCCTTACCGGCCGGCCGGACGGGTTCGGAGGTCAGGTTCGACGGCCACCTTCGCCGGTCAGGTTCGGCGGTCACTGTAACCGGTTTAGGATGATTACGGAACCGTCTTCGCCCTCAACGGATATTATGTCGTCGTCCAACAAGCCGATGGTATCGCAAGTCTTCGATACCACGGCGCAAGCCTTCCAGGTTGTGGGGTTTATTTGTCGATAAGCGATGGCCTTTTTTTCTAAAAGTATATTCATTAGATATATTTTAGAGGAATTTATCGCATATTCGATGACGGAATTTTTCGCCAAAGACAGGAAATAGTCGGTATCGGCTTTATTTAGCTTTTCCTCTTGGGCGTAACGATGGAGGGTCCGTTCGGAAGCGGCGTAATCCACGGCCCATATTCCCTGGAAGGGATGGTTTGCCGCCTTCTCGACGCAGCCGGACAGGAGCGTGGCCAGGCTTAAGCAAAGTGTGGCTAAAGTTATGGTCCAAAGGCGCATAAGGGTACCGTTTCGCCTAAATCAAGGATGGTGGCCAAGCCCGGGTCCCAGGCCAGGAAGGACCGGGAAGGGCCAAGGGCCGGGGGCTTCAGTCGGGCAGCCGGACGAAATCCCTATCCAGGCCGCTAGGGCCCGTCGCGGCGAATTAGTTTTTGCCGCAAACGATGGCGGTTTCGTCTCTATTGGAAGATTTAGAGTGGACAATTATGGTTCGGTCATTCTTTTTATCATAAGTTACAGTCTCTTCTTCAACTTCGTCGTCCAGGCGGGTACTCCACTTGTCAGGCAAGAATTCGACGGTCACCGTCCGTAAAAAGTCCATGGCTTCGGCCCGGTCCGGGTAGTTTTTCCCGAATATTTTCACGACCTCCGCTTTGGCTTGGCGACGGCCCACTGGCCCAGCTTCGGGTTGCGTTCCTGGCCCCAGGCCGGAAGGCCGCCGGCGAGGATCGGGAGGACGAAAAGGGCTATTTTAATGGATAAGCGCATGGCGCGTTTACTTTATTCTGGACTGTTTTTCGGGGGCCCGGGGAATGGCCGGGGGCGCCCGGGGAATGGCCGGATGGGGCGGTCGGCCGGCCGGCCGTCCCGTTTCGCCTTCCTTTGGTCAGTAAAGGTGAACGGATTGTGCTAACGGTGTAAAGCTTAGCAAAGGCGGCCGAGGATGTCAAAGACAATCGGGCCCAAAAGTTAAACAAATCCGACCAACTCGGGCCAAAGGCTGGCCCCGGGCCGTCCGGGCCAGGCCCGGGGGCTTGGGATCGGCCGCGATAACGGGGCGCGCCGTCTAATTTAATTAAAATAGCGACCAGACTGACCCTTTGGGACTGGATTTTTCGTGAACCAATAATGTATAATCCGGATCGGATTTTGGCTCGGCCAAAATATAGGCGCGTTTTAGCGACGTCAACCATAACCCCGGAGAAACAATGGCTGAACACCACCCGAAGACCAGTACAATCGAAAAGATGTGCCACGATTCAGATTGCGCTGAAAAGATTAACCACCTCAAACCCGAACAGCAAAAACTGTTTAATACCTTCACCTACTGCCCATACTGCGCCGAGGAGCTGATGCTGGTTTGCCACAGTTGTCGCGAGCAATTGAACGGCAACGAGTTCAAATTCTGCCCGTGGTGCGGCGTGAAATTCGAGGATCCCCAAGAACGTATCTAACGTTCCGTCCGCCTTTCGGTCGGAAGGCCGCCCAGGCGGCCCGAGTCGGGGCGATCTTCCTTTGGCGGCCCCTGGGGCCCCCCAGGGAAGGTCGCCTCTTGGACCTTGGCCGGCCGGGCCGGCCCAATGGCCGATAGACCAATTATGGCGGCCAGTATCGGTCTAAGATTAGCGTTAAATCATGAAATCGGCTGGACCGGAATCGGTTTGAATGCTGGCCTCGGATTGGCCGTTGGACGTTAGGTCGCGATTTGGGCCGCCTCTATTGAAATGGGGGGAAAGTTCCCCAAACGTCCAGGCCGGGAAGGTTTGAAACGGCCATTGGCCAGGTTTGATCAAGGCGTAAAAACCCCCCCTTTTTGGTGCTCGTAGTTCACTGACAGTCTGAAATTATTCGCCTAAATTTCACGCCTCTAGCGAGTTTAGGGGTTTTTTACCGATCGATCAGGTTTTAATTGATATTTTAACGTATTGGCCTTTGGGAGGCCGGTCCCTTCGACCGTTTGAAGTTATTGTAAGGCCAAGCGTAGTTTACGCCAGGAAAAAGAATCGATTCATTGTTACGTTTGGATAATTAAGGAGATTATTATGTCCAGTTTGGATCCGCGTTTGCCTTTGATTGACGACATAGCGCTTGAGGGTAAGGTAGTCCTGGCCAGGGTTGACCACAACGTGGTAGAAAAGGGTCTTATAAAGGACTCTTTCCGGATAGACGCCACCTATGGCCTGATCCATTACATCGCCAGGCGCGGCGGTTTTCCGATCCTCATGACCCACGTCGGCCGGACCAGGGACAAAGCCGGCAACATCAAGACCTCCCCGGACACGGCGGTGACCTCGGTGGCCGATTACCTCAACCGCAAGATTTCCGGCGGCTTCGCCGTCCCCGAGCTCCCGGTCCACGAAAGCCATGGCATCGAGTCCCTGCCCCTCTCGGCGGTGGCCCCGCTACTGGACAAACTCAAGAAAAGGGAGATCGGCGGGATCTATCTGCCCAATACCCGCTGGTTCGCCGGGGAGGAATCCAAGGACGACAAGACGAAGGCTTTGGCCAAGGATCTGGGGGCCCTGGCCGACGTTTACGTCAACGACGCCTTTGGCTCCTGGCAGCCCCACGCCTCAACTTTCGACGTGGCCTCGGTCCTACCCTCGGCGGCCGGTTTTTTGATGCAAAAAGAACTCATCCACCTGGATCTGGTCCTAAACCCGACCACGCCGTTTTTGGCCGTGGTGGCCGGCTCCAAGTACGACACCAAAATCGGTCCCCTCAACAAACTTTACGAAAAAGTTGACTACCTTATCCTGGGCGGGGTCATCTACAACGCCTTCCTGGCCGCCAAATACGGCATCGAGGTCAAGGGCGTGGCCCAGGAAGACGTGGATCTGGCCAAGGGCTTGGTTGAGAAAGACAAGACGGCCGGAAAGATTTTGGAACCCTCGGCGGTCGTCGAGTCGCCGACATTGGATCGCTCCGAGCCTTCCAAGGTCAAGGTGGTTAAGGTCTCCGACTTCAAGCCCGGCCAAAAATACGGGTATTTTCTGGACGTGGCCCCCGAGGCCTTCGACCAACCGGCCGTGGCCCAAGCCATAGCCTCGGCCAAGACCATATTCGTCAACGCCGTCATGGGCCTTACCCCGCATTTTCCCGACGGCAGCGCCAGGATCTACTCGGAGATCGCCAAGAACCGGAAAGCCCGCAAGCTTTTCGGGGGCGGCGACACCCTGACCGAGCTGAAGAACCTGACCCCGGGCGTTTACCTGGAGGCCCTCGACGACGAGACCTATTATTTCTTCACCGGCGGCGGGGCGGTGCTGACGGCCATCGAAAGCGGGGCCTACGGCCTCAAACCCGTGGCAGCCCTCCTAAAGAAGGACTAAGCCGCGGTCCACAAAAGCCTAGCCCCAAGGGTAGCCAGATTCGCCCTTGGGGCCCAAAAAAACCAAGCGCGAGGGGCCCACAAGCCTCGCGCTGGGGGCGTAAGCCGTGGCTCTAAGGGCTTATCCAGGGCTAAGGCCACAAGGCTTCGCGCCTCAGGCCGTAAGGTTTGTTGCCTGAGGCAGTGGGAGAGAACGGACCATGGCCGAGACCGACAAAAACGCCTTCGACCGGGCGGCGGAGTGGATTTGGAGCCTGGGCGGGCTGGGCTTTATTCCCATCTATCATTCCTTTTGGGGGGCCGCGGTCGGTTTGCCCCTCTACGCCCTGTTTTTCATGCTGGGTTGGAAGGCCTATCTCGTCGCCTACTTGGCCATTTTGGGCCTGGCTTGGCTGGTCTCGGCCCGCTCGCTGGTTTTTTACGGCAGTCCCAAACAGGACCAAAGGGTTATAATAGACAAAACTTTTGGTTATCTGACAGCCATGTTCTTGGCGCCTCAGTATACCTTCCTAAAACTGCCGTTTTTATGGGGTTTTTTTATCTTCCTGGCCCTGGACATGCTTAAGCCATGGTACATAGGGAAGATTCACGAGAAAGATGGCTCGGTTTTCGTCATGTTGGACGACTTCCTGGCCGGGTTGACCGCATGCTTTCTGATGTGGCTGGTGGCCGTGGTCCATTACCTGTTCATAGAACCGAGTATTCTGCCGGCCATCTTCGTCCATTGAGCGCCCCCCAATTACTGGCGCCCAATGGGTACCGATCGCCGATCGCCAATAAATGAGTGCTGGCTAATGGGTACCTTTCGGCAATCGCCAGTCAATGACTGCCGTATAGTGGATATCGAACAAGGAGCGCCCGCCGATGACAACCGAGCTAGGCTACCAGCCAACGCCCCCTTGGCTTTCCGCCGGCCCGGCCCTGGCCCTCTGGCAAGAGGCGGCCAAGTTGGCCGCTTTGGTGGCCCCGGTGGGGCTGACCGTGGCCACGGCCGAAAGCCTGACCGGGGGCTGGCTCTCGGCGGCCCTGACTTCCGTGCCCGGCAGCTCGGCTTATTTCCTGGCCGGTTTCACGGCCTACTCGAACGGGGCCAAGATGGACCTGCTGGGCGTCCCGCCCGACGTCATCGCCTCCCACGGGGCGGTTAGTCCCCAATGCGCCGAGGCCATGGCCCTGGGCGCCCAAAAGGCCGCCGGGGCCGACTTGGGGGTGGCCACCACCGGGATCGCCGGTCCCGACGGGGGTAGCGACCAAAAGCCGGTCGGTTTGGTTTACGTGGCCGCGGCCGTCGGCCGGTCGGTAAGCCATCGGCGTCATACATTCTCGGGCGATCGCCTGGAAATAACCCTGGCCTCGGCCGTCTCGGCCTTGGCCTTGTTGTCCGAGGCCTTGGTGGCCTCGGGCCTGGGCGGGCCAATATTGGTTTAAAGTCCCAGACCGTTCAGACCATTGCCGAAACCGAAGGGCGACTGGCGCCGCGGGGCCAGGCTGGCCCAGTCGATATCTACCCGGAAAAAAATAGTCAACGATTCCGCGGCCGGGCCGGACGAGAGTCCAACCCCGACCCGATTAGTTTTTTTGGTCATCGGCCATGAAAACGACCATCGCCCATAGACGGGCCAAGTCCCACTTTTCTTCGTCCCCCGGGCGAAGCCTGAAATCGGTTGAGCGCGCCATGACCAATCACGACGAGGTGGCCAAACTCCAAAAGGAGATTGAACTCCTCAAAAAAGAAATATCCGAGTTAAAACTAAAAATCCCCTCCGGGGTGCTGCAGGTGTGTTCCTCCTGCAAAAAAATCAAGGACCCCCACGGGCACTGGTTGGCCCTGGACCGTTTTTTGACTCTTTACGCCGGCCTGGAGACCAGCCACGGCTATTGCGAGGAATGCGCGGCCAGGCTGATTGCCGAGGCCGAGAGCTAAACGACCGCCGGCCCCGGGTCCCCCAGGGACCTCTGGGACCCTTTGAGACCCTTTGGTCGGCCGGAAAGACCCGCGGGGCGGCCCCCTCGGGGCCGGTCCCCCGGAACCGGCGGAAAACATAGGATTTGTTGACGACATGAAGGCCTATCTTATCGGCCGTCCCGGTTCGGGCCGGGAGACCATCTTTCGGGCGTTGACCGCCCTGGGCCCAAGCCCGACCCACACCGAACTTCGGCAAGGCGAGGCCTTGGTCGCCGATCCCCGCCTGGATTACCTGAGTTCCGTCTTTAAGCCCCGCAAACACACCCCGGCCAGGTTGGAACTCTTTCTCCCCAAGCCCCAGAGCGAGCCCCAGAAAGCCCTCAAGGTAGCCCTGGACAAGGCTAGGGAGGCGGACGTGCTTCTGATGGTCCTGGCCGACTTTCCCGACCCCTCCGGGGGGGCGCCCGATCCGGCCAAAGACGCCGAGGTTTTAACCTCGGAGCTAAAGGCCGCCGATTTCGTGACCGTCTCCACTCGCCTGGAGAGGATCGACGAGGACAACAAACGGGGCCGCAAGGCCGATCCCTTGGAGCGGGAGCTTTTGGTAAAGTCCCTGGCCGTTTTGGAAGAGAACAAACCCTTAAGGGATTTTCCGGAACTGGCCAAAGCGCCCAAACTTCGGGGCTTCGGGTTTCTTTCGGCCAAACCCCTTCTGGCCTTGGTTAACCTGGCCGACAACGCCGAGGGCCTGCCGGACCGTCCCATGGAAGTGCCTTGCCTGGCCCTGAAGGGGAGCTTGGAGGAAGAATTTAGCAGCCTCAGCCCGGAGGAAGCGGCCGAGCTCATGGAGGCATACGGGTTGGAAGAGCTGGGCGTCGACCGGGTGGCCAAAAAACTCTACGACATGATGGATCTCGTCAGTTTTTTCACCGTGGGCGAGGACGAGTGCCGGGCCTGGACCGTCGCCAAGGGCGACAACGCCCTGACCGCCGCCGGCCAGATCCACTCCGACATCCAAAAGGGCTTCATCAGGGCCGAAGTGGTGGCTTTCGATGACTTTAAAGCCTGCGGGGGCTTTAACGAGGCCAAAAAACGCGGCCTCTTTCGCCTGGAAAGCAAGACCTACCTTATCGCCGACGGCGACATAGTCCATTTTCGGTTTAACGTTTAGGGCCCGGGCGGGGCGGGGGCCAAGCCAAACCAAACGATAATAGGCCAAACTTAGCCAAACTAGGCCCGAAAAGGGCGCAACGATAGCTTAATTATTAAAGGGTTAAGTGAAAAAGTTGATAAAATACTTTACCGCCGAATCCGTGCACCTGCTTTCCAGCTTACAAAAGAACAACAACGGGCAATGGTACCAACAAAACAAAAAACGGCTGGACGAATACCTTATCGCCCCGGCCCGGCACATGGTCGGCCAGGTGGGCGACATCCTGTCGAAATACGCCGAGGGCTTGGTGATCGATCCCCGGGTGGACCGCTGCGTCTACCGCCTCCGCCGGGACACCAGGTTTTCCCAAGACAAAAAACCCTTAAAAGAACACCTGGGGCTCATTTGGTGGCGCGATTACCCGGAAGGGAAGATGGGCAGCCCCTGTTTTTACTTCCAATTGATGCCCGAGGGTTTTCTGTGGTCGGTCGGCTGCTATGCCTTCACCCCGGAAACGCTCGAGGCTTTTCGGCTATCCTTGCTCGATTCCGAGCACGGGCGGACCTTTCGGCTCATCGTCTCGGGCGCCCGGCGCCGGGAGCTGGTGTTTAACCCCCCGGCCCTTAAGCGTCTCCCGCACGGCTTTAGCGGCCCCGATTGGGCCGAGGAGTGGCTCAAACGCAAGGGCCTCTACACCTGGAGCCAGTTGCTCCCCAACGCCGACAACACCATCCTGGGGCCCCAAGGCGGCCAGTACTTGGCCAAACGCTTCCTCGAGGCCTTGCCGATTTACCTTTGGCTGGTGAAACTTTTCGAGAGGGTCAAGGGCCGGGGCGCCGAGAAGTCCGAGGCCCATATTGTGTCCCAATTGGCGCCGGCCGCGACCGTCAAGCTTTACGACGACGAATTCTGGGCGGGCGCCGGCCGCGACCGTCAAGCTTTACGACGACGAATTCTGGGCGGGCGCCGGCCGCGACAGTCAAGCTTTACGACGTCGAATTCTGGGCGGGCGCCGGGTTCGCCTTCGCGCCCAAGGCCTTCCCGCCGAACCCTTTGGGCCTCCGGGGCGCCCCATTGGCCCGGGCTGGCGACAGAATTAGCCCGTTTTGCCCTTTTGGCAAAAATGGCCCTCATTTACGACTTTTCTCGCCCGACTTGGCACAAATAATTATTTTGGGGATTTAAGTGGGACGCATTCTGGTTATAGATGACGATTTAAGCCTCAGGGAGGTCTTGGAGATGCTCCTGGCCAACCGCGGGCACGCCGTCGATTTGGCCGAAAACGGCGAGGTGGGCCTTAAAATGGCCCTGGAAAGCGACTACGATTTGATCGTCAGCGACATTCGCATGCCCGGCTTAAGCGGCCTGGAGGTTTTGGAAAAGCTCCGGGCCGAAAACCGACAAACCACCCTGATCCTGGTTTCGGCCTACGCCAGCGACGACACGGCCGTGGACGCCATGCGCCTGGGGGCCTACGATTTTCTGCCCAAGCCTTTCCGGCCCGGCGATCTGATTACGGCCGTGGATTCGGCCCTGTCCCACCGGAACGCGGACAAAGAACGCCAGGCCCTGGCCGACATGGTCATCAACAACCAGCGCTTCAGCGGCCTGGTCGGCTCTTCCCCGGCCATGCTCCAGGTCTACGATCTAATCAAGCGGGCCGCCCTGACCTACACCAGCATCCTCATAACCGGCGAGAGCGGGACCGGCAAAGAACTGGTGGCCCGGGCCGTCCACACCAATTCCAACCGGGCCGAAAAGAATTTTGTGGCCATAAATTGTGGCGGAATGCCTGAGCAGCTGGTCGAAAGCGAACTTTTCGGCTACAAGAGGGGGGCCTTCACCGGGGCGAACACCGACAAGCAGGGCCTTATGGCCACGGCCGACGGCGGCACCCTTTTCTTGGACGAGTTGGCCGAGCTGACCTTGCCCATGCAAGTGAAGCTCCTGCGGGTGGTGCAGGAGAAGACTTTTCGTCCGGTCGGCGGCAACGCCGAACAGACGACGGACGTGCGTTTCATAGCCGCCACCAACAAAAACCTGGAGTCCGAGATCATCGCCGGCCGTTTCCGTGAGGATCTCTACTACCGCCTAAACGTCATCAACATCCGCATACCGCCCCTAAGGGAGCGCACCGAGGACATACCGCTCCTGGCCCAGTATTTTTTGGAGAAGTTCAGCCGACAGCAAAACAAGGACGTCCGCAAGCTTTCCACCTACGCCCTGGACATCCTCACCCGTTACCACTTCCCCGGAAACGTCAGGGAGCTGGAAAACATCATCGAACGCTCGGTGGCCTTGGAGCAATCCAACATTATTTTACCCGAGAGCCTGCACTTGGCCGACTTTAAGCGCCAAAGCTCCTTTCGCCCGCACCTGGCCCCCGAGTCCCACCGACGGGGCTGGACGGTTACCGAGCCGGCATTTCCGGCCATGCCCCCGCCCCCGGCCTCCGCGCCCAACAGCCGCGCCGACGAACCGGAAATCGATTTTAAATCCCTCCAGCTGGTCCCCGGCGGCTTGGACAACGTGCTGACCTCCCTGGAAGGCTATTATCTCTATAACGCCCTGATGTCCGCCGAAGGGAACCGGGGCCGAACCGCCATATCCCTGGGCATTAGCCCCTGGCGGCTCAGGATGCGCCTTATGGCTTTCAGTTTGGCCGACCTCAACCCGGTTAAACTAATGTCCATTCCCAAAGAACGCTTCCCCAAGCCCAACCTGCCCGCCGACGTGGCCCCGGACTGGACCGGCAAATCGGTAAAGCTCGACGAGATCCTTCACGCCGTGGAAAGGGAGTTCATCAAGCTGGCCTTGGAAAACAGTAACGACAACAAAACCGAGGCGGCCAACGCCCTGGGCCTCTCCCGGCGTTCCTTCCAGCACCGAATCGATCGCACTAATTATGAACAATATATTAACAAAACCGAATAATTTACTGCCAAACCAAATACTTAAAAATTAACGATTTATTTTAAAATCAAACTATTTTACTTCTCGATTTACCGCCTTGGGCCTACGGTTCCAAAACGGTCCTTTCCCAGCCCGGCGAGCTGGCGACCAAGATAAGTTTTTGAACCGTTTTCCGCTTATGTCCGCCCCCGACCGGCGACCTCCAATTGGCTTAATAGTTTTCGATCTAATTATCCGCTTTAAAGTCGTAACGGACCGGCGACCTCCAATTGGCTTAATAGTTTTCGATCTAATTTTCCGCTTTAAAGTCGGAACGGACCGGAGACATCCAATTGGCTTAATAGTTTTCGATCTCATTATCCGCTTTAAAGTCGGAACGGACCGGCTATCCCCAATTGGCTTAATAGTTTTCGAGCCCTTGATTTGCTTTAAAATGGGCCTTAATATTTTATCTCCGTTCCCAAATCGCTAACGCCTAGTTTTTGGCGGGCCATACTCAACGTCCTCTACCCAAACTAAGCTTTTGGTAGAGATCGAGCCGCACTTTAGGCCCAAATAGTTTCGAAATCAATCCGTATCCCTACCGAGGGATCCGATTTTAGTCCCTTTTTCCCGCTTTCGTCCCGGCAATACCCATCTCCTCGGTCGGCCAATAATTGTCCGGCCTGGCCGTCATTAACTTTGAGGGGCCCGCGCCCCGGTTCGGCCGGCCAGCCGGTGAACCGACCGGCCCTGGGGTGACTGCCCGGTTTTGGGGGACCGACCGGCTAAGGTCGCGGCCGGTCGCGGGTTGGGACGGGCTGGATTTTCGCTAAAACAGGCCTGACGGAAAGCTTAAGTTATCGTTGGATCGGATCCCTTTAAAACGATTTAATTAAAAATTAAATCGTTCTTAACGTATATTGTCGTTGGCCTTTAAATTTTGCGTGAAATGGTTTAAAATACATGCGTTATGCGGTGGTAAACCCTCCGTGGACTTACCGGGTATACGGTAGGGCCCATCGCTTAAGCCCGGCCGGCCGTTGGGTTGGTGGATGGGGGTGGCCCCCCACCGACGCCCCGGCGGCGCCGATTGTCAGCGAGGGGCGCGGCCAAGAGCGCGCCCCCAGTTAACGCCCATAGGTTAACCTCCCCGCGTTAACGCCCCGTTAACGCCAACGCGGCTCGTCGCCCCCGAGCGCCGCCGCGGCCCTTGGTTCGCTTTGATTCTGGCTATTTTGTTTTTGCTGATGACCTTAGCCGGGTCCCGCGGTTATGGCAGGCGCACGCGCCTAGGTTCGACCATTGACGATTGTGGTTTGGTTAAGTAAGGGCTTTTCCGTATCGATTTTTTTGGAGCCGGGGAAATGGAAAAGCCGAACGCGCCAGGGATTCCGTCTGAGCCCCGTACGCTTTGGCCACAAGTTTGGCCAAGATAACGTCAGGCTTTATTGAGGACAATTATGCTCGAACAAGTTACCGAAGAAAAAGGAAACGGCCAAGACGGCTGGGCTTACGCGCGCCAGGCGTTGGACTCCTGTCGCACCTTATCGGCCGACCCGGCCCAGGCTTGGCGCCTGACGGATCGCTGGAACAACGTGGCCGTCGTGACCGACGGATCGAGCGTGCCCGGCCTGGGCGACATCGGCCCGCTGGCTTCGCTTCCGTTGGTTGAGGAAAAGGGAAGGCTTCTAACGAAAATGGCCGAAATCTCGGCCTTTCCTTTAGTCCTGGGCACCAAAGCCTTGGAGGACGCCGTGACCACCATAGCCTCCCTGGCCCCGTCTTTTGGGGCCGTTAATTTGGAAGCCATGAACGAGGTCACTTCCTTGGAGATCAAACTGCGCTTGGCCGAATTCGGCGAGCTGCCGATCTACCACGACACCCAAGACGGGTTGCCCGTCCTGGGCCTGGCCGCCCTCTTGAACGCCTTGAAGGTGCTGGGCAAAAAAATGGCCGACGCCAAAATTATTTTGGTCAGCGGCGAAACCGAGGCCCTGCCCATGGTCGATTTCTTTCGGTTGGCCGGGGCCTCCGACATCGTCGTCTGCGACCGGTCCGGGGCCATCCACAAGGGCCGGCCCGGGGCCACCAACTGGGTAAAAGAGGAGCTGGCCCAAAAGACCAACCCCAGACAGTTGCGGGGCAACCTCTCCAAGATCATCGGCGGGGCCGACGCCTTGGTCATTCTTTCCCCGAGCGTGCCCCTTATCAAGGATCTGGCCGCAACCATGGCCGCCGACCCGATCATCTTTAACCTGACCGACCAGAAAGCCGACTACGGCCAAGCGGCCATAACCGCCGGGGTCGGGCCGGATCAGGCCAACCGGCTCAATTCCTGCCTAGTTTTTCCGGGGATCCTCCGGGGCGTCCTAAACGCCCGGGCCACGGTCATAAACGCCACCATGAAAATGGCCGCCGTCTTGGCCTTGGCCAAGCTGGTCCCGGAATCCGAACTGGGCCCCAACTTCATAGTTCCCTCGGTGGCCAAGCCCAACTTGGTACCGGTCCTGGCCGAGGCCGTGTCCACGGCCGCGGCGGCCAGCGGCGTCAGCCGCTTTCTATGACCGTCGAGGGACAGGTCCCCGATCTCCTGGGCCAGTCGGAAAGCCTTCTGGCCGTTAAAGATCGGCTCTCCCAGGCGGCCAAGGTCGATCGGCCCGTCCTCATCTTGGGGGAACGGGGTACCGGCAAGGAATTGGCCGCCGCCCGCCTCCATTTTCTTTCCAAGCGGTGGCGGGGCCCCTATCTCACCCTTAACTGCGCCGCCCTGGCCCCGGGGCTTCTGGATTCAGAGCTTTTCGGGCACGAGGCCGGCGCCTTCACCGGGGCGGCCCGACGGCGCCAGGGCCGCTTCGAGGCGGCCGACGGCGGCTCGCTCTTCCTGGACGAGATTAGCCACTTGACCATGGAGGCCCAGGCCAGAATCCTGCGAGTGGTCGAGTACGGTAGCTTCCAGCCGGTGGGCGGCTCGCTGGAACGCAAGGTTGACGTCCGGGTCATAGCCGCCACCAACGCCGACCTCAGGCGCATGTGCGCCCAGGGAACCTTTCTGCCCGACCTTTGGGACCGCCTGAGCTTTGAGGTCATAACCCTCCCGCCCCTCCGTAACCGCCCCGGCGACGTCTCCCACTTGGCCCATTACTTCGCCGCCCGAATGGCCAGGGAACTGGGCTTGGCCCAAACCCCGGCCTTTACCCCCGAGGCCCTGCTGGCCCTCGAGGTCTACCCCTGGCCCGGCAACGTCCGGGAGCTCAAAAACATGGTCGAGCGGCTGGTCTACCGGGCCGCCGATACCTTTGGTCACGACGTCCCGGACGCCGACCCAACCGGCGTCGGTCCAACCGCCATCGGCCCCGAGGCCGTCCTGGCCTTCACCGCCGCCTCCCTGCCCGAACCCCATGCCCCACAACCCGACGGCGACGGGCCGGTCCCCGCCCCGGGCCGGTTTGGCGAACCCCAAAGCGGTTATCGTAGCCAACCCCCCGAAAGGCCCGAGGCTACCCAGGCTTTCCCAAACCCCGACCCCTATGGCCAAATCGCCTGGCCCCTGGCACCCGGCCAATTCGACGAGTTTCTGCGCCTCCAAGGCTTGGGACTAATCGAGCGGGCCATGGGCCGGGCCGCCGGCAACCAGAAACTGGCCGCCAAGTTGCTGGGCGTAGGCTACCACCGCTTCCGCGCCCTCCGGCGAAAATACTCACAAGCCAAACTCCCCGAGTAGCGACCTTTTTTGGCCCATCCTTCTCGCCCCCTCGCCGCCTCGTCCTCTCGGCCTCTCGCCTTCTCGCTCTTTCGCCCTCTCGTCCACTGGGGGCGCCCGATCCACCTCCGGCCAACCAACCGCAAGGCCGCTGACTCTGGCGCGAGGCCAAAGCCTTGGACCGCTTTTCGACCCTTTTTTGACGTTTTCCCTACAACTTTTAGACGGCTTTTAAACTGCCGCCGGACGACTTGGCCGATCGGGTGGGCACGGCTTGGTCTGGACTCGTCTCTCAGACGGCCCATAAACGGCCCCAAATCGCTTCTGGACGATTTTGTCAGCGAGGAGGTACTCCGGTAGCCCCCTCGGCCGAAAAGTGGCCCTGGCGAGCTCTGGACGAGTTTTAAACAACTTTTAGACCGATGTTAGACGATGTCCCAAAAGAGGGGCTGTTTCCGAGGGTGGGGCAGGGAAGGTCGCGGCGGGCAAAGGCCTGGGCGTTAGAATGTTTAAGATCGTAGGTTCTTCGGGAATTTCGGTTAATCGGCCAAGGCCTTTGCTGGACTCTTTCCGGAAAGTTGTGTTTGACGATTTTGGAAGCCTCTCTGATCTCATGGCGGCCGCATAGCGGGCGCCATGAGATCTTCAAAGAAAGGCTTAATAATGTATATCAAAGAAAGACTAATAGAACTTATAGAGAAAAAGACACTTTTTTTAGATATTCTAAGAGAGGTTGCAGATGATCTTTTAGATGAAATGCTGCTAATTGAAGCGCAGCGGTTCATCGATAAGAAACAAGAAATTCTATCTGACGGTAAGCGACGTCTCGTTCTCAACGGAACCCATCAAAGTCGTTCAATTCTCTTTCCATTCGGATCTGTAGACGTGACCGCGCCAAGAGACAGAGACCGAAAGGTCGACGCGGATCCGATCGTTTTCGCCTCCGAAACGCTTCCTAGTAGTTCATTCTAAAAATAACTCAATTAATTCAACCATGGTATAATGTCTCCATTCTAGTCAATGGGGTGAAGACATGGCCAGACCAAGGCGGACACCAATCAGTTTAAACGATGACCAGATAGCGATGCTGACGAAAATCAGCAAAGCTAAATCT
>JAIRNQ010000230.1 GCA_031257955.1 Deltaproteobacteria bacterium
CATCGGGCGCTCCAAGTCGCCATTTCTGAGCTGGCGCCGCATGAACGCCCGGACGGCCAGGATATTGGAGGATTTGGGCATACCGGCCAAACCGGAGCGCCAGTTGGCCAACTGCTCGCTGGCCGTGCGCCAGATGGTGGCCATCGCCCGGGCGGTGGACATGAACTGCAAGGTTTTGATCCTGGACGAGCCGACTTCGTCCTTGGACGAGAGCGAGGTGGCCAACCTCTTCGCCCTCATGCGGGATCTAAAGTCCCGGGGGGTGGGCATAGTGTTCGTTACCCATTTTCTGGACCAGGTCTACGAAATCTCCGACAGGATAACGGTTTTGAGAAACGGGGAGCTGGTCGGCGAGTATCCGCTGGCCGAACTCCCCCGCTTGGCCCTGATCGAAAAAATGATGGGCAAAGAACTCCAGGAACTCTCCGAAGTCCACGCCGGGGAGCGGGACTATACCGGGCTTACCCCGGTGGTCGAAGTGGAAAAACTCAAAAGCGAGGCCGGGGTCGAACCCTTCGATTTCAAAAATTACCCCGGCGAGGTGACCGGCTTCACCGGGCTCCTCGGCTCCGGCCGGAGCGAGTGCGTCCGGGCCATCTTCGGGGCCGACAAGGTCACCGGCGGTCGGGTTAAGGTGAAAGGCCAGGCGGCCAAGATCACCAGGCCCCTGGAGGCCATGCGCCTGGGCATGGCCTATCTGCCCGAGGACCGGGCCCGGGACGGGATCGTGGCCGATCTGTCGGTGCGGGAAAACATTATCCTGGCCCTGCAGGTCATGAAGGGTTTTTTTAGGCCCTTCGCCAAGAAAAAGGCCTTGGAGCTGGCCGACGAATACATAAAGCTTTTAAGCGTCAAGACCGCCTCTCAGGAAACCCCGGTGGGTTCGCTCTCCGGCGGCAACCAGCAGAAAGTCATCCTGGCTAGGTGGTTACTCACCCGGCCGGACTATTTAATCCTGGACGAACCGACCCGGGGCATAGACGTGGGTACCAAAACGGAGATCCAAAAGCTGATTGTCAGGCTGGCCTCCGAGGGCATGGGCATAACTTTCATTTCTTCGGAGATTGAGGAAATGCTTAGAACCTGTTCCCGCCTTATCGTCATGCGCGACCGCAAGGTGGTGGGGGCCATCTCGGGTGAGGATCTCACCCAAGAGAGCGTCATGCGGACTATCGCCGACGGCTGAATGGCCGCCGACTCAATGTCCGACGGCAAGAGTCCCTCGACAATTGTCCCCAAAATTGCCGAGGTAGGAAAGGCTCAGCATTGGCGAGCGAAACGGGGGCCGGTTGCCCCGGCCAACCGTTTCGGTGGGAAGGAAGAGCGTCGTGAAAGGACTTTTGAAGAATCCCCTGTTCGTGCCCGTGATCTGCCTTGGGTTGGTTTTGCTGTTCAACCTCCTGACGAACCCCGGTTTTTTCGAGATCTCCATTAAGCGCAACAACGTCGGCAACTGGATATTGGCCGGAAACCTCATAAGCGTTCTAAACAACGCCTCCGAACTGGTCATACTGGCCATTGGCATGACCTTGATTACTTCGGCCTCCGGTGGCCAGGACATCAGCGTCGGGGCCTGCGTGGCCATAGCCGGCGGGGTGATCCTTAAGATTTTGGCCTCCAAGACCGGGGCCCCGGTGCCCGTGGCCGTGGCTTTGGGTTGCCTGGTGGCCATGGCCTTTGGGGCTTTTAACGGCATACTGGTCTCCATCTTTAACATACAGCCGATGGTGGCCACCCTCATACTCTTTACCGCCGGCCGGCCCATCTCCTCCTGGATCACCGGGGGCCTTAGCCCCAGGATCACCAATAGCGTCCTGGACGCCGTCGGCAACGTCATTGCCGGGGTACCGGTCCCGACGCCCATATTTATCGCCGCTTTCTGCGTGGCCTTTACCTTTCTGGTCTTAAGGTTTACCAACCTGGGGCTTTACGCCCAGTCGGTGGGCGTGAGCGACAAGGCGGCTAGGCTGGTCGGTCTCAGCCCCAGGTGGGTTAAGTTCATACAGTTCGTGATAATGGGCCTGTGCGTGGGGCTGGTGGCCTTCATCAAGGTCAGCCGGGTCGGTTCCATCCAGTACAATTACATCGCCAAAGACATCGAGATGGACGCCATCCTGGCCGTGGCCCTGGGCGGCAATTCCCTCTCCGGCGGTAGGTTCAGCATGACCGGCTCCATAATCGGGGCCTACACCATCCAGGCCATCACCACCACGCTTTTGGCCAACAGCGTGCCCTCGGACGCCTTGCCGGCCTATAAGGCCATAGTCATAATCCTTCTGGTGGTTATCCAGTCACCTGCCATCAAGGCCTTTTGGGCCCGCCGCTTCGGCGCTTCCAGGCCCGGCCGCCTGGCCGATGGGCCCGGGGCCACGGGCCCCGGCGTCCAGGCTATCGCCGGAGGTACCGCCGGTGGCCCCGCCGGAGCTGTCGCTGGCACCGCCGCTGGTAACGGTCGTGTGGAGGTGGCCGGATGAGCGAGCTCACGGTTCAAAACGGGGCCAAGCGGAGGGAGCCGACGTCGGACACGACCTCGCTTCTCATCATAACGGTGGCCATATTTTTGGCCATGTACGTGACGGCGGCCGTTCTGTTTAGCGACAAGGGCTTCGCCAAGCCCCAGATGTTTTTTAACCTCCTAAACGAAAACGCCGCTTTGATAATCATATCCTGCGGTCTCTCCATAGTCATGATCGCCGGGGGAATAGATATTTCCGTGGGCGGAATGACCGCCCTGATTTCCGTGGCCTGCGTGGTTCACCTAAACGACATGGAAGGCAGCGGCTTTCTTACCTCGCTTTTGTTGGCCCTGGGCATAGGCCTGGCCTTTGGGCTCCTGCAGGGCTACCTGGTGGCCTATCTGGACATACAACCGTTTATCGTCACCCTGGCCGGGATGTTTTTCGCCCGGGGCCAGGCGGCCATGATAGACACCCAAACCCGCACCGTGGTTAACGAGTCCTTTCAAAGCTTCGCCCAGATGCGCATAAGGCTCCCGATAGGATCGATTAACAACAACGGGGTCTTCGTCCAGGCCTATATGGAGCTCGGGGTGGTCATAGCCTTGGCCGTGGTGGCCGCGTTGTTTGTCCTTCTCCGCTGGACCAACTTTGGCCGCGGCCTTTACGCCGTCGGGGGGAACAAACATAGCGCCCTGATGCTGGGCGTAAACGTCAAGCGGACCAAGTTTCTTTCCCACGTCCTTTGCGGCCTGCTGACCGGCCTGGGCGGCTTCGTCTTCCTGTTGCACGTCCGCTCCGGGGCGGTCACCCACGCCGCCGGCTACGAGATGGACGCCATCGCCGCCTCGATCATAGGCGGGACCATGTTGACCGGGGGCGTGGGGAACATTATTGGGACCTTTATAGGCGTCCTGACCAAGGGGGCCATAGGGAACATCGTCCGGGCCATGGGCCTGGTCGGATCCTGGTGGCCAGGGATCACCCTGGCGGCCATGCTTTGTTTTTTCCTGATCCTTCAGAGCGTGATTACTTCCAGAAAACGAACCGCCTAAGGCCCTATGGCCAAAACCATGGGGCCTCGGGCCGAAAACGAATCGTCGGGAAACGGCCCAGCGACCCATAAGCCTGGCCCCAGCCGGGCCGCCCAGCCGGGCCGCCCAGTTGGGCCGATTCTAGGAAAGGATGGCCAGCGGTAATGGAAAAGCGAAAATACCTCGGGCTGGAACTGGGCTCGACCCGGATAAAGGCCGTTGTCATCGACCGGGACCGCGGGATCGACCAAACCGCCGAGTTCGGTTGGGAAAATAAACTTTGGGCCGACCTCTGGACTTACGACCTGGGCGACGCCCGGGACGGGATTCGGGCTACCCTCCAAAAACTGGATTTGAGCGGCCTGGAAGCCATGGGCGTTTCGGCCATGATGCACGGCTATCTGGCCTTCGACAAGGACGATAAACTCCTGGTCCCTTTCAGGACTTGGCGAAACGTGAACACCGCCTTGGCCGCCCAGGAGCTTTCGAAGCTTTTCGATTTTAACGTGCCCCTGAGATGGAGCGTGGCCCACTTGTACCAGGCCATTCTCGACGGGGAGCGGCACGCCAAGGACGTGGCCTTTATGACCACCCTGGCCGGTTACGTCCATTGGCGACTCACCGGCGAAAAGTGCTTGGGCGTCGGCGACGCCTCGGGCATGTTCCCCGTGGCGGGAGGGCAATGGAACCCGGAGCACGTCAAAAAATTCGCCAACCTTACCGGCCTCGAGTGGCCCTCCATCGCCCCGGCGATCAAAATGGCCGGGGAGCCGGCCGGAAACCTCACCCCGGCCGGGGCGGAATTTTTGGGCTTGTCCGAACCCTATCCGGCCATCCGCTTCTGCCCGCCCGAGGGGGACGCCGGCACGGGCATGGTAGCCACCAACTCGCTTTCCGAGAGGGGCGGGAACGTCAGCGCCGGGACCTCGGTCTTCGCCATGGTCGTGCTCGAGGAACCGCTTCGGAAGGCCCACCCCACGGTCGACGTGGTCACCACCCCCGACGGCCATGACGTGGCCATGGTCCACTTCAACGAGTGTTCGACCCGCATAGACGGCTGGATCAACCTCTTCGGCGAGGCCCTGGCCCTCTTTGGGGCCGAAGTCCCCAAGGACAAGCTCTTCGGGACCCTTTACGAATACGCCCTGGACCCCGGCCAAAAGCCTTTGGCCGCTTTTATGCGACAGCGGCTGACCGACGCCGTCTCCGATCTCAGGGAGGGCCTGATGATCCTCACCGAGGAGGAAGGCGTCCGGGTCGATTTTTTGACCGGCCACGGAGGGTATTTTAAATCCGGGGAGGCCGGCCGGACGGTCATGTCCGAGGCCCTGGGCATCCCCATTCGCCTCATGGCCCACTCCAGCGAGGGCGGGGCTTGGGGCATGGCCGTTTTGGCCTCTTTCATGGTCGCCAAAACCTCCCGGCCAGACGACGGGCTGACTCTCGTCGACTTCGTCGGTTCCCTATTTCAGCCAAGCGGCTCAAAGCCATAGGCCTAAAACATAGGCCTAAACCATCGTCATAAAGCCGTCGGTTTTGGCCCGACTGACCGACCATCAGCCTTCCGGTGACCCCAGGGTTTTTGGAAGTTATAAATATCTAATCGGAGGAGAAAATGAATTTTTGGTTCATAGTGGGCTCGCAGCTTATGTACGGCAAGGAGACGATAGACCGGGTCAACGAAAACGCTTTGGTAATCGCCAAGGAGCTGGGGTCCAGGCTTCCTTTTCCCTTCGTTTACAAGGGAACGGTCTTGTCCAACGAGGGTGCCGTTAGCCTAATAAAAGAGGCCAATTACGACGCGGAGTGCGCCGGGATAGTCACCTTCTGCCATACCTTTTCCCCGTCCAAGATGTGGATCAACGCCCTGGGGCTTTTGCAAAAACCCTGGTGCCATCTGCACACCCAGTTCAATCGGGAGATCCCCGACGGCATCGACATGGATTACATGAACCTCCACCAGTCGGCCCACGGGGACCGGGAACACGGTTACATCGGGACCCGCCTGCGCAAGGGCCGCAAGGTCATAGCCGGCCACTGGATGGAGGATTCCGTGGTCGGGCGTTTGGGCAAGTGGCAACGGGCCTGCGTGGGCGCTGCCGTCTCCCGGGGCCTCAAAGTCGTCCGCTTCGGCGATAACATGCGCGAGGTGGCCGTTACCGATGGCGACAAAGTCGGGGCCCAGTTCAAATTCGGCTGGCAAGTGAACACCACCCCGGTCGGGGACTTGGTCGAGGCCATGGGGAAGGTGAGCGGGGCGGACATAGACGGCAAGATGGACGAGTACCGCTCGAAATACGACTTCAAAACCGACGACTTGGAGACCGTCCGCTACCAGGCCCTTGAGGAGATAGCCATCCAAAGAATCCTGGACGCCGACGGCGCCCGGGCTTTTTCCAACACCTTTCAGGATCTCCATGGTCTGCGGCAGCTTCCGGGCCTGGCCACCCAAAACCTCATGTCTAAGGGCTACGGCTACGGCGGCGAGGGCGACTGGAAGACGGCGGCTCTTACGGCCATAGTCAAAGCCATGGCCCCCGGGGCCACTTTCATGGAGGACTACACCTACGACCTCAAAAACGGCATCTCTCTGGGGGCCCACATGCTAGAGGTCTGCCCGACGGTGGCCGAAGGGAAGCCCCGGATAGAAGTTCACCACTTGGGCATCGGCAACCGCGAACCCCCGGCCCGCTTGGTCTTCGAGGGCAAGGCCGGCCCGGCCTTGGCCCTGACCCTGATCGATTTGGGCGGCCGCTTTAGGCTGATAACCCAGGACGTCCTCTGCGTGCCCCCGACCCAGACGATGCCCTCCCTTCCGGTGGCCAGGGTCATGTGGAAACCCTTGCCCAGTCTGGAGGTGGGGGCCGAGTGCTGGATCTTGGCCGGCGGGGCCCACCACACCGTCTTAAGTTACGGCATCGACTCGGAAGTGGCCAGGGATTGGGCCCGGGCCATGGACGTGGAAATACTCCATATCGGCGCCGGGACGACCACCGCCGACTTTGAGCGCGACGAGCGGATCTCCGATCTTGTTTGGCGAAACGCTTGACCCAACCAATATGGCCCCTTGGGGCCAGCTAGGTTATGGCGAACCGCTGGAAACGCTCGATAACCCAATAACCCAATGACTCAATATCTGGTCCCTTGGGGCCAACTATGGTTTGACAAAATGCTTGAGAAGCTCAAAAACGTTGTCCTGCAGGCCAACCTCCTCCTGCCCCAACTGGGCTTGGTCATCTTCACCTGGGGCAACGTGAGCGCCATAGACCGCGGTAAGGGCTTGGTGGTCATCAAGCCCAGCGGCCTGGATTACTCCGAAATGCGGGCCGACCATATGGTCGTGGTGGATCTTTCCGGGAAGGTGGTGGAGGGCAATCTGAGGCCCTCCAGCGACACCCCAACCCACGTGGCCCTCTACCGACACTTTCCACTGATCGGCGGCATCTGCCATACCCACAGCCGCCACGCCACGATTTTTGCCCAAAACCGAAAGCCCATATTGCCCTACGGCACTACCCACGCCGACTATTTTCACGGCCCGGTGCCCTGCGTTCGGGCCCTGACCGACGAGGAAATACATTTCAACTACGAGTTTAACACCGGCTTGGCCATAGTCGAGTCCCACCCCGATCCCGTCGGCGTCCCGGCCGCCCTGGTGGCCGGGCACGGCCCCTTCGTCTGGGGCAAGGACGCCATGGAGGCCGTCCATAACGCCGCCGTCCTCGAGGAGATCGCCTACATGGCCCTCCACTGCCAAGGCGCCGAACCGGTTTCCCGGGCCCTCCTGGACAAGCACTATCTTCGCAAACACGGCACCGGCGCCTACTACGGCCAAAAGTCCTAATACGCCCTCCCCCGCGCCGTTACGGTCCCAGGCCTCCAGCCCGGCCAAGGCCTCCACGCCGGCCAGGGCCTCCAGCCCCCCAGACCTCCACGCCGGCCAGGGCCTCCAGCCCCGGCCAAGCCTCCACGCCGGCCCAGGCCTCCACGCCGGCCAGGGCCTCCAGCCCGCCCAAGCCTCCTCCCACCCCAGCGTGGTAAAATAACCTTCGCGGAGGCCGTTTGGCCCCCGCCAAACGCTTTCGGAGGTAACGGCCTTGGGTTATCGATTGGACGATCGTTTGCCGCTTTCGGCCCTTCTCTTGTACGGCCTGCAGTGGTGGGTGGTGACTTTGCCTTGCGTGGTCGTGACCGGCGTGGTGGTGGCCGGCCTCCATTACGGGGACGACTGGGCCAACCAGGCCCGCTACCTCCAAAAACTCTTCGCCGCCTCGGGCTTGATTTCCATCGCCCAGATCACCCTCGGCCACCGCCTGCCCCTGGTCATCGGCCCGGCCACGGTCCTGATGGTCGGCTTGGCCGCCTCGGCCGGCGCTTCGGTTTCCGCCCTCTACACCTCCATGGCCCTGGGCGGGGCCCTCATGGCCATCCTGGGCTTCGCCAACCTCATGGCCGCCCTCCGGCGTTTTTTCACGGCCAGGATCGTGGCCGTAATCCTCATCCTCATCGCCTTCACCCTTAGCCCGGTCATAACCCGCCTGATCGTCGGCGGCGCCCATCCCGGTCCCTCCCTGGCCTTGGCCCTGGCCTTGCTTCTGGCCCTGGTCGCCTTAAACGAGGCCCTCAAGGGCGCCCTCAAAAGCCTGACCATGCCATTGGGCTTAATCGTCGGCACGATCGTCTATCGCCTCTGGCTCGGCGCCGGCCCCGCTGCCGCCGCGGCTGAGCGAACCGCCTTATCCGCCGGCCATTCCGCCGGCTATTCCGCCCCGGACCCCACCTGGCTGATCACCCCGACTTTTGAGGCCGGCCCGACCCTGGCCTTCGTTTTTTGCTTCCTGGCCCTAATCGTCAACGAACTGGGCTCGGTCGAGGCCGTGGGCCGCATGATCTCCGCCCCGGACATGGACGGCCGGGTCAGGCGGGGAGTAGGGGTTACCGGACTGGGCAGCCTCTTTTCGGGCCTGCTTGGCGTCATCGGCCCGGTGGATTTTTCCATGAGCGCCGGTCTCATCGCCGCCACCGGCTGCGCCGCCAGGCTGGCCTTTATTCCGGCCGGCCTCGGGCTCTTGGCCTGCGCCTTCGCCCCTTGGTTCATCTCCCTACTGGTGGCCATCCCCCAGCCGGTCATGGGCGCCGTCCTCCTCTACGCCATGGTCTCCCAGCTGGCCGGCGGCCTGACCATGCTCACCACCGAACGGGCCATCTCCAACTACTCCCAGGGCGTGACCGTGGGCTTTCCCCTGATGGTGGGCCTCCTAATCGCTTTTGCCCCGCCCTCCGCCTTCCAATTCTTCCCCTCGATCCTGCGGCCCATTATCGGCAACGGTTTCGTCATGGGGGCCCTGATAGTTGTCCTTCTCGAACACGCCATCCTGAGACCGTCCAAACCCGCCCCCAGCCCAACCCCCACTGCCCAGGCGCCAAGCCAAACCCACCCTCCAGGTGACCCTCCAGGCCCCACTTCAGGCGCAAGCTCAAGCGCCACTTCAGGCGACGGCCCAGGCCCCAGTCCAGGCGCAAACTCAAGCGCCACTTCAGGCGACGGCCCAGGCCCCAGTCCAGGCGCAAGCCCAGGCGCAAACTCAAGCGCCACTTCAGGCGACGGCCCAGGCCCCACTTCAGGCGCAAGCTCAAGCGCCACTTCAGGCGACGGCCCAAACGACCATGACGATAAACAAATTCGTTAACAATTCGGCCGCAATTCCGGCGACAATCCAATCGCCGTTCGCTAACAATCTGTTAGCATTTACGTTTTTAATTCGCCTTGACTTAGATAAGACAAACGGCTATTATCGATCTTTGGGGTAAGCGCCATTAGCTCAATGGTAGAGCAAATGACTCTTAATCATTAGGCTGTAGGTTCGAGTCCTACATGGCGCACCAATGATTTCAAGGGTTTATCTTAAATATTTTTAATCGCCCATCTTCTTTCTTCTAACGTATTTCTAACATCTTGCGGCACGGCTTTTGCCCAAAGAAAAGGCCCATGGATAGAGAACTTTCCATGGGCTCTTTTTTTGCCTATGCGGCAGCGGATGTAGGAAGGCGTTTAAGGTGGGATAAGGGTTCAAGGTGGGTTATAGGAATATTCTTTTCTCTATAAATTACCCGTTGACGGCTATGTCCCGATCTTGTTTTTCGTCAAGCCCCTCATGTGGTGGGGAAATAAATATCAGCGAAAACGCCTGTGTCTCTGAAGGGTCACAGGCGTTTTTTCGATTTGCAAGCAATTTTGAAAATTCTACTTTACCTTCACGACCTAATGGGTTATAATAAGGTCATGGAAGGACGGTCGCGCTTTATGAAAAAAACAAAAACTGAAATTCTCAACGCGCTCTTATTGGAACAGAATGGGTTCCTGAAGACATCAGACGCAGTTGGAAACGGAATCTCAAAAACATATTTTATGGATTTTGTGAAAAAATCCGGGCTTATCCGTGCGGCGCATGGCTTATATAAGTCGCGGGACGCCTGGGACGACGGAATGTTCGTCATTCAGGTACGCTACCCCGAAATCGTATTTTCTCATGAAACCGCTCTGTATCTATTAAAACTCGCCGACCGTGAGCCGACAAACTATTCTGTCACGATGAAGACCGGGAAAAACGCGACGGGCTTGACGAACCAAGGAACCAAAGTTTACAAGATTCGTGATACGCTCTTTGAAGAAGGACTCACGACAATGCCCTCTCCCGCCGGGAATACGCTGCGGGCATACAATGCGGAGCGGACAATTTGCGACCTGTTCCGCAGCCGCAGAAATGTCGAAATTCAAACCTTGCAGTCGGCAGTCAAGGAGTATCTGCGGCGCGAAACAAAGAATATTCCACAGCTTCTCCGCTACGCCAAGGGGCTGTCGGTTGAGAAGGCTGTGCGATGGTATCTGGAGGCGCTTCTATGATTCACACATCACGGCAGTTGAAGACATTGATTCGTAAAAGTTCAGCCCCCATAACGAAAAACCCGGCTTTTGGCCGGGTTTTTTTGTGCCCTCCAGCCCAACTCTCTGGCAAAGTCCTGACTTAGCCTACCGAGCGGCAAGCCTGGCCCTGGCCACAACAGTAACGTTCAAGCCAAGCCCAGGTCAAAGGCCGGACTTAGCCTTCCAGACGGTTCCTCGGGCCATGGGCAGAACCAAAACCATCGGGTCAGCTTTGGGGCTATGACCGGACTTAGTCTACCGAGTGGCAAGCAGGGCCAAGGTCGCAACTTGAGCGTTCAAGCCAAGCCCAGGTCAAAGGTCGGACTCTTTGGGTCTTGTGGAGAACAATTCCAGCCGCCTTAAGCGGCCAAGCGCAATGGGTCTAGTTCTCGGTTCTATCTTGGGCTCGCAACTTTCTGGGCAAAGCACCGAGCTTTAACCCTGGCCCAAGGCCAGAGAAGCCAAAAGAGGCGATAGCGTTGCGAGAACGCTCCCCCCAAAACGAAAGAACGATTATTGTTGGATCATTTTAGCGCACTGGTGTGGGACATACCTCTCGCGTTCAAGCCGCTCCTGGAAAAACGCGACTTGGGAATTATGGGACCAGCCCTAGATTTCTGGCCAGCCATAGCGTAAAGACCGGACTTAGTCTACCGAGCGGCAAGCATGGCCGAGGTCGCAATTTGAGCGTTCAAGCCAGCACTTGGTCATAGGCCGGACTTAGCCTTCCAGGCGGTTACCTGGGCCGAGGGCAGAACCAAAGCCATCGGGTCAGCTTTGGGGCATAGACCAAACTTAGTCTACCCAGCGGCAAGCATGGCCGAGGTCGCAATTTGAGCGTTCAAGCCAGGCCCAGGTCATAGGCCGGACTCTTTTGGTCTTGGGGGAGCAATCCCGGCCACCTTAAGCGGCCAAGCACGTTAAGCACTAGTTCTCGCTTGCGTCTTGGTCTCGCAACTTTCGGGGCAAAGCCTGAAGCCATAACCCTGGCCCAAGGCCCGAGAACACAAAAGAAGCGACAGCGTGGCGAAAACGTGTCCTCCCAAAACGGAGGAACGATTATTTCGGGATCATTTTAGCGCACTGGTGTGGGACATACCTCTCGCGTTCAAGCGGTGCCTGGATAAAAACGCGACTTGGGAATTTTGGGGTCAACCCTTTCGGGGGTTTTGGCCTCAGTTTGTTTATGGCTCATCGCGCCCGTGGGGTATCCGGACAAAACTGGCCAAAAGCCAAGCGCCTGGGAGCGGGGATTTTGGGCATTCGGGATACGAACGGGCGAACTTGAAGGCACAAGTAAGGTCTGGCTGGGGCATTTCGGCCCATGGATCCCGCGGGGATCCGTAAGTCTCTCACGGCGACGGGCCCAGGACCCAATCCAGTATGCCCAGCCGTACGTCATGGGCCAAGCGCAGTACCAAGGAATGGGTCTTTAGTCTGGGATCGTGCCTTGGGGAGTCCCGGGAAGGCCAACGGGGCATGGACGGAAGAACCAGGCGGCGGCTTAGAGGTTCGGTCAGAAAGCCAATAACCGCACTGGGTGGAAAGAAAGGACTGGTAGCCGGAGTGCCATCGCGGGGCCGTAAGGCCTGAGCCTCGGCCCAAGGCCAGAGGGAAACCAAAAGAGCCCCATCGTCAGGGTTCAGGATCAGCTTGGCTAGCCGGTCTAGCCAAGGTGGTCGGGGCGGGCTGACTGGGGAGAGTGGGCCGGTTGGCTGGGATAGGGGTTTATCGAATTTTGTCACGGTTACGGCGGCCAAGGCGGCGTTGTGTCCCGTGGGATCGAAACCAAGCCAAATAGGCCAGGCCGTGGAGAGGTTTGAGGGATGGTTAGTAAGGCCCACTCCCGCCGTTAAAGGGACGTAGGGGTTAAGGTCAGTGGGTAAAGGGGGCCAAGCCTTGGCCAAGCTTGGGGCTTCGAAGGCGGTCGGAGGGGGATACTGGCCGAAGGGGGAGGGGACCCTGGCCGCCTGGATTGGCCAAGGTGGGCCAAATCGGTCCCAGCTCGTCGTACAGGCATGGTTTACGTTTCCGGGTGGAAAGATAGCCGGAAAATCCAAAGACGCGCTGGCGGGGCCTGTGAGCCCGT